>NZ_BAABCY010000070.1:0-47357 GCF_039539345.1 Snuella lapsa
ATGTTTCTAAGATATTTGTTTTGTAACAAACAGTCTTAAATTTTATGTCCGAATAAAGGTAACAACTCCAATTTTAGATGGTAAAGAAATTACGGAAAAAGATATGGGCTATATCGATCCGGACAATATATATTCTATTGATGTTTTAAAAAACAATGCCATTTCGTCCTTATATGGTGATAAAGCAAAAAATGGTGTTATTGCTATCACATCCAAAAACATCTGGAAAACTGAATTTATCATTGACCACCCTTTTGAATCGACTAAAAGTCAGAACTTATATAGCATCTATGGAACGGTAAGATCCCTTAACGGAACCGGGTTAGCATGAACCAACATTACCGTTAAAGGAACCACAAGAGGAGCATCCTCCGACTACGACGGCAATTACTCAATAAAAGTAGCCAAAGGAGAAACACTTATTTTTTCGTATAAAGGAATGATTACACAGGAAGCTACTGTTAAAAGTAAAGACAACATAAATATTATACTGATGGAATCGTCATTCAATATAGGTGATTTGCAAAAAGCCCTCATAATAATTGATGGTAAAGAAGTACATGATAAAACAATTGACGATCTGGATATTGACAAAATTGAATCTATTAGTATTTTAAAGAATGAGGAAGACATTAAAAAATACGGAAAAAAAGGTAAAAACGGAGTTATTATAATTACGAGCAAAAAGAACTAAAATTACTCCTTAAAAATTTTAAAAATGGCACCTTGTAGAAGGAGCCATTTTTTTTGTTTGAATATGAACAAAAGATGAAATTCCCTCAATAGGTCATTTTTTAAGTAAAATTCCCCTTGAAAATAAAATGCATTCAAAAAACACCCCTACAAATATTTAAAATTGAAACTATTAAAACATTATTTAGTAACAAATAACAACTTATACGTAGACAAAAAATAAAAAATAATAATTTAAATCATCTTTTTAGTTACAAATACGTATTCAAAATCATAGATTTTTAACAGATCCCTTGGAAGACATATTAGTAAATATATATCTTCAAAAAACATTGATATAGTTAAACTATTTACTAACCTTTAAAATCTAAAAACTATGATAACACTTGCCATGCTTATAATCGATATTATCTTTTCGATTATATAAACTTAAATACGTAAAACTTAGTTCTAGAATAAGTTTTACTATTTTTACCTCTTAAGTAAGGGTATAAATTATGAAAAAGCAAGTCTTCAAATTTTTAGCAAGGGTTAATAAACTAATTTTACCTAGCTATTCCAAACAGCGATTGGATCTATCAAAAGCTACAAAACTGCAAATGGCCATTATTGGGTGGCGCTGGTTTGTTACCAAAAATGCTTTGGATTGATATTTATCAATTAATCTATGACAATACAACAGATTTGGTTCTTTCATTGCGAATAGGCCTCTTTGTTTTGTCCCTATATAAAACAGACTAAAACAAAAAAAAAACACTGATAATCATACAATTAACAGTATTTTTATTTTACCTATAATTAGGTTCGTCGGGATAACAGGCAGATAACCTAATTCCATAAACATCTAAATATCAATTATTTATTAATTTTAAAAACAAACTGTTATCCGATTTGTTGACGATTCTATAAATGAACTTAAAGTAAAATACTTTACGCCCTGATAGTCTAAATATTAAAGATTATTTAGTAACATAGCAATACAAACAACTATAAACTTTATTGTTACAAAAAAGATATTCCTTTTTAGGGAATAAAACTATAAGAGAATTTGAATTAGACATGTATAACCTTAAACTAGCAGTTTAGTCATTCAACTAATTGTTCTGTTTTTTGTTGCAAGTCCAAACCTAAATAAAGAATTTCTTTAAACGAACTATCCTCGAGGCAGAGCCATAGAGGTAGTTCGCTCGTTTCATTTTGACCTTTTAGGTCAAAAACCGAAATTCTATATTTAGATTCCCATTTCCATGGGAATGACAATGTCAGTGGAAACCCCGACACAAAGCGTCGAGGAATTCTTTTCGATTAAAATTTAATCCGCTAAAAGTATTAGATTCTATTTAAATCCAAAAAAAATTATTTTCATTCCCATTAACACATAACAATTTCGTGGTTTTAGTAACACTAAGGCTTCATAAGTTCCAATGACAATCCCTCTTTTTCTGGATAGAGTGCCTTTTTACTTTTCATTTCATTAGCCAACACTTCCATCATGAACTTTAACTGCTTTGGATTTTTATCGGACAAATTATTGGATTCAAATGGATCTTCTTTTAAGTTATAAAGCTCATAAGTCGGGAGATCATCTATTTGATAATGATATATAATCTTCCAATCTGATTTAACTAGACTCGTAAAATAACTGGAACGATGACTATGAGGAAAATGATTAAGAAATAGTTCATCACGTTCATGGTTTTTGTTTCCACTTAATTGATCTTGTAATGAGAATCCATCCAAAACATATGCCTCATTGTTATTCACATTAGCGATACTGCATAATGTTGGAAAAATATCGAAGATCGTTCCCAATTGTTCCTGAATTGCATTTTGTTTAATTATTGTTTCTTTTTGACAAGGAACATCTTTGTTTGGTGTGATCCATGATGCTATAAAGGGAACTCTCATACCACCTTCCCAGTGGTTTCCTTTTTTACCTCTAATTGGTGAAGAACTACTGTAACCATCTTTAATAGGTAAAGGTGCATCCGAACCATTATCTCCTAGAAACAAAAGTAAGGTATTCTCTCCCAGACCAAGCTCTTTGACATGTTGAATGATATCTCCTAATGATTTATCTATCCCCTCAATTAAAGTTGCATAGGTCTGCGCCTTTTGTGATTTCCCAGAGTCTTTGTAGTGATGACTAAAGCGAGGATCAGACTGAAAAGGAGTATGGACAGCATAGTGTGCCATGTTAAGAAAAAAGGGCTTCCCATCTTCCTTGGCCTCAGATATAGCTAACTTAGCTTCCAATGTTAAGGCTTCTGTAAGGAATATGTCTTTGCCATGGTACTTCTCTAAACCACCAACGGCTCTTGACTTATTACCCGAAATATGTCCAAATCCATCAATACCAAAGTAACTACCGGGTTGTCCTATGGAACTACCGGCAATGTTAATATCGAAACCTAAATTAAGTGGATCTTCTCCTTCACTGTTAAAGGGTCCAAAATGAGCTTTACCTATATGAATCGTTCTATATCCGTGCTGCTGCAATACTCTGGGAAGTGTGAGCGACGTCTTAGTTAGTCCTTTCCAGTTCCAATCTTTTGGACCAAATTCTGTTCTATTGTTTTCTTCAGACCTAATCCAATTGGTAACTCTATGACGGGCAGAGTTTTGGCCTGTTAGAATTGAAGCACGTGTTGGAGAGCAAACTGAATGAGCATAAAAATTTGTAAATCGGATGCCTTGCTTTGCCAACATTTCCATATTGGGCGTTCGATAGAAATCATTCAACGAATGTTTCTCTGGATTACCGTTCGAATCTATTAAAAATGGAACTGATGTATCCATAAGACCCATATCGTCTATTAGAAAAACGATAATGTTTGGAGGCGTACTGTCCTCTGATTGTTCAGTGCATGATGTCACACCGAGTAATGACAGAACTATTAAAACTATAAAATTGGTACGCAATTTATCTTTTTGTTTCATGATTTTCTTTATGTTTTAATTACAAACGATTTCTATTATGGTCAAAAGCATAAAATTTCAATGGCCTATTATTTCTCACAAAAACCAACTTATCATTTCCGTTGGCACCTTTTAGCATGTTCACTTGCTTTACTTCGCCATCAACCAATAAACCACTTTGAAATGCTGGTAATGCTTTAAAAGTAGGGCTTCCTCCTTTGAGGTACATTCCGTAGCCGGCATCATTCCTGGGAGTTTCTACTTCTGATCCATATAAATTTCCGGCTACTATAATATCTAAGTATCCATCTTTATCAAAATCGAAATTTAAGATGCTATTAATTGATGACACTTGGGATTTCTTGTCTAACGGTACTCCCCTCATTTTTTGTTTATCCCCTGTATTTTCAAAATACATACTCGAAAAATTTGAAGCTTTATAATTTAAAGCATTATTCAAATTATCCGGGCCATAGACTTGTACCAAAGTAGCCTTCCCGAAGGCATCATATGACTTGAATTTATCCTTAATAAAAGGCATTTCATTAGACGAGCACTGCCTACCCCTTAAAGGATACAAATCTCCCCCGTTATAATATCCAAGAACTATATCTAAATCACCAGAATCATCAAAATCTTTAGTATAGACGTCAAAAGTTTCTTCTTTAGAAGCTTTGTATTTATAATTCAACCCTAGATTACCACATACCAAGTCCACATCACCATCATTATCGAAATCAGCTGCCGAAACACTGTTCCACCAGCCTACTTCTTCATTCAAACCGTAAATATCTGATTGATCAGAAAAGTATCCCTCTTCGTTAATAAAAACTTTTATAGGCATCCATTCTCCAACTATAACCAGATCTTTTAATTGATCATCGTTTATATAGGCCCAAACAGCATCTGTAACCATTCCCAAACGCTTAAGATCGGGCAATACTTCTTTTGAGACATCAACAAAACTTATGCTTTTACCTTCTGTTCTGTTCTCCAATAAATAACTGTCTGCCGGATATGGATATTTTTTTGGTATTTGACGTCCTCCAACAAACAAATCTTTATCTCCATCATTATCATAATCGTACGCCCGGACACATGATCCACTTGTAAAAAACTCTGGAAGAGCCAGAGGCCTTTTCACAAATGTTCCATTATCATTTTCATAAAATCTATCTTGGTAATACTTTGAATTTTCTTCACGCTCATTTCCTCCGCTAACTACATATAAATCCAAATCTCCATCATTATCGGCATCAAATAATGTCGCTCCAACATCTTCAAAAGTCCTGTCATTATAAAAATCTGAGTTATGTGTGGCTTCTTTAAAAGAACCATCATTCTTTTGAATGAATATTTTCCCTGAGTAGCCAAGAGCACCGCCTATATAAAAATCATCTAGACCATCTGCATTTAAGTCGCCAACCGCAAAAGCAGGTCCTTGTTCAGACATTTTATGTGGCAGCAGACTTTCCTTTTCAAAATCATTATAACTGTTTTCCTCATGTTTATATTGAATCAAATCAGTAGATATTACATTAAATAGTTTGCTTTTATCAACTGATTTTAGATTATTAACAACCTGTGCATCATTATAATCTATTTTAAGTACTTGGTTGGCTTTTATATTTTCCAACACCTGTTCTTTCCCATCATTCCAAACTACTCTAAGCTCCTCAACTATATCAGCTTTATCCAATCCAAAATGCAAATAATTCCCAACCGAAGATTGAAAACCTCTTGTATTATAGTGCTCCTTCATTTGCTGATTGCTACCACTTTTTACATATACTTTTGCTCCAATCCCCATTGTATTGCCATTAGGACCATTTAGCTTTAATTTTAAATAATTCCTATCATCTTTTTCGGATTGATTGTTTTTATAGATATGAGCAAAATCATCCATGTTATTAACAACAATATCTACATCACCGTCATTATCAAAATCGGCATAGGCTGCGCCATTGGAGGCGGTAAGTAAACTGTCTACTTTTTCAATACCTCCTACTTTAGAGAACGTAAGATCTCCCTGGTTCCTAAAAAAATAATTACTTTTCTTTCTTGTTGGCATCTTAGTCATTATGTGAGAGATATAAGCTTCTTTATTTATTGTCTTATTTTTTGAAAGCTCTTCTCTTACTTTTTTATGATACTTTACAAAATCATTATTTCTAAAATCCCTTTTTATGCCGTTAGAAATAAAAATGTCCTGCCAGCCATCATTATCCATATCAAAAAACAAAGGCGCCCAACTCCAATCTGTATTAGAAATGTTTGCCAGATGTGCAGTTTCAGAAAAAAAAGGAGTTTCGCTATCTAAACCAGTTCCATTGTTTGTTTGAAGTGTATTGAACATGTACTGATAGTGCAAACCTAAATCGACATGGTTATAAAATCGTTCTACATCCATACCACTCATACTGGTTTTTATACCGTAGTTATCTTCTGAAACCATATCCACACTCATAATATCCAACCAACCATCATTGTTGTAATCAGCGGCATCATTACCCATGGAGAAAAAGGAAATATGATTGGTAGCCTCTTTAATTTTTTCCGAAAAGGTACCATTACGATTGTTAAGATATAAATGGTCTTCTCCTGAAAAATCATGACTTACATATACATCCGGCCAATTATCGTTGTTAAAATCACCAATAGCCAATCCTAATCCATATCCCAATCGGTTATTTATAATACCTGTTTCTTCTGTAGCATCAATAAACTCACCTTTATCGTTCATATACAGACGCTCTCCACTAAGTTCTCCTTGTGCCTTAAGGTAATGTTCTAATTGAGCATCTCCATATATTTCTACGTCATGGTTAATTAGAAACATATCCAGATCACCATCTTTGTCAAAATCAAAAAAAGCAGCTTGTGTTGAAAACTCTTCTATATCGAGAAGGTATTCTTTTGCCATTTCTTTAAAAACTGGCAAACCGTTTTTATCTATTCCCTGGTTTACAAAAAGTTCGTTACGCCTTTTATTAGGGTCTTTAAATTGGCCTGAAGCACATACATAAATATCTAAAAGTCCGTCGGAATTAATATCCACTGTTGTAACTCCCGTTGGAAAAACAGCCTTTCCTTGTACCCTTGCGGTGTTAGTTATATCTTCAAACTTAAGATTACCTTTATTGATATAGAGTTTATTAGATTCTAAGTTGGACACAAAATAAATATCGGGAAGGTCATCATTATTAAAATCACCAACAGCAACACCTGCTCCATTATAATAGTACTCATAAAAGAGCCCATTCATATACAAGGTCTCTTTTAGATTATTTTTAAAAAAGATATTGGTTTGCTCTGGACTGCATAAGGAAAATAAAGGAGCATTTATATCTTGTTTGACTTCCTCTTTTTTTTCACAAGAGAAAAGTATAATTATCATTAAACATACACTATTAAAAAAATACCTTTTCAAATCCATTGAGTAGAATTTTCTCTATTAAGAATGGTTGATAACGGTCATCAGCCATTTCAAATAATTAGATGAAAGACCAGAAGCATTTTAGCCAATGGTCTTTCAAACTAAAAAAACTAATTTAAAAACTATAATTTAATACCCAGGATTCTGTTCAATACTTCCTTCTGATATCTCCACTTCTCTTGCGGGTACTGGCATTAAAACATGGTGTGATTGTATGTTTGCTCCAGGTTCAGCTAGCCAGGGTTCTTGTGCATTTCGAATAGTCTCAACAAAAACACCCCATCTCAATAAATCGAACTTCCTAATGCCTTCAAAACCTAATTCTGTGGCACGTTCTTTTCTTAATGCAGTTCTAAATTCACCCTGTGTTAAACCTGAAAGTGGTACCAAACCAGCACGCTCTCTTACTTTGTTTATGTACGGATAAGCATTTGTTGGCCCATTTAATTCATTCTCTGCTTCTGCCCTCATTAAAAGAACATCCGAATAACGAATCACGTAAGTATTCTGACTTCCATTGTTTGCTCTTGGTGAGTCACCATCGATATTTAAATATTTACCGGTGATTGGACCTGCTCCAGGTGTTCTTGGAGATTCTAATACGTTCCCATTTATCTCGGTTACATAGCTTATATCTCTTCTTTTATCACCTGGTTCAAACATAGCCAAGTAATCACTGGTAGGAAGCATATTTTCCCATCCTCCGCCTACGGCATTTACACCTCCTACTCCAGTATCTCTCGAACCTACCCAACTTTGTTTGAAGTCATTCCGCTCATCTTGCTGAAACTGAATATCAAATACATTTTCATTAACATTTCCGCCATCTAATCCCGGCATTAACACATACTCAGCACTTTGAGACCATAAAGCATTATAATCCGCTACTAATCCATACTGTCCAGAAGCAATAACCTCTTCTGCTCTGGTATTGGCTTCAGCCCACTCATTTTGTGTTAAATGCACACGTGCCAACATAGCTGTTGCAGCTCCTTTAGTAGCTCTACCTCCATCCGTACTTCCATAGCTTAAAGGTAACACGGCAATAGCATCTGTTAAATCTTGTTCTATTAAATTATAAACTTCTGCCACTGTGCTACGGGTAATCCCGACCAAATCATCAGGTTGCGCAACGGTTGTTAATATGGGAACGCCACCATAAACTCTTACCAGCTCGAAATAATAAAATGCTCTTAAAAATTTTGCCTCACCTATTAATCTCGCTTTCAAGTTTTCATCCATATTCACAGCCGGTACAAATTCTATCACACTATTGGCTAAAGCCACGCCTTGATAATTTCGTTGCCACATAACAGTGGCGTCTCCATTGTTAGCATTTAAATCAATAAACCACGATACGGGTCTTTTATTATGCTGACCTTGGAATGCTATGTCACTAGGTGTAAACCCGTAATAGAACGAAAGAATATGACTATGTAATCTGGTATAAGCAGCCGTAGTTGCTGCGATAGCATCAGATTCACTTTCAGGAAAACTACCAGGCACCAAAAAATCGATTGGTTCTTCTGTAATTATATCTTCGCATGATACCAGTGCTATACTGGTCATTAGAAATACTATATATAATTTAATTCTTTTCATCTTAATATTTTTTTAGAATGTTAAATTCAAACCAACTGTCCATGTTTTAGCTGAAGGATCTTGAGCTTGATCATACCCTCTTCTAACATTACTGTTCCCCCTATTAATTTCTGGATCATATCCACTGTAGTTATCAAACAGCAATAAATTCGTTCCTGAGATATACAACCTTGCCTTACTAAAGGGTAACTTGGAAAACTTTTCCACTGGAAAATTATAGCCCAAACTTATATTTCTAAGTCTTAAAAAAGAACCATCTTCCAAGACACCTGTTTCAGAAACTATCTCACTTCTAAAAATCCCTCTTACAGAAGGGACATTGGTATCTGTGTTTGTGGGAGTCCAACGGTTGGCAAATTTTTTAAATACGTTATTATCAAACGCAGTATTAATTCTGGAATCGGTTTCATTAAAAATATCGTTCCCTACTGTAAAGGCCCAGTACATAGAGAAGTCAAAGTTTTTATAACGAATAGTATTATTAAGACCTCCATAAAAATCAGGGTTCGGGTCTCCTATAATCCGTTGATCTAAATCATCAATAACACCATCTGGAACACCATCCGGCCCACTAATATCCTCAAAACGTTTTCCTCCAGGGAACACACCTCTTCCTTCCAATCCGGCTGCATCAATCTCCGCTTGGGTATTCCAGATTCCATCACGAACAAAACCATAGAAAGCACCAAGAGGTTGCCCCACTTCTATAACTGCCGAAGGTACATTTACAACACCTCCAATTCTATTAATAAGCACTTGGCCATCTTCATCGGGTATTGATAATACTTTATTTTTATTGGTAGAAATATTAAAAGTTGTTTCCCATGTAAAATCCTTAGTATCAATATTAACTGAATTAATAAGCAGTTCTATTCCCTGATTCTCTACAGTACCGAAATTTGTGGGTATCGATGAATTTGGCACACCCGCTAACCATAGAATATCTTGGGATGTAAACAGGTCACGGGTTTTCTTTTTATAATAATCTAAGGTCACTTGAAGTCTATTATTAAAGAACCCCATATCTACTCCAATATCTAATTGGTCTGTAGACTCAAACTTTAGTTGATCATTACCTAAACGGTTAAGTCCTATACCATTAGAAATATCACCACTATTACCAAATAGATAAGTAAATCCTGCACCCAAACGCGCTAAAGATGTTCCTCCGGCAGCAGGGTTACCCAATGTTCCAAAACTTGTTCTGAACTTTAAATCACTAAACACATTTAAATCTTCTATAAACTTTTCTTTAGAAGCTGTCCAAGCCAATGCTACTGAAGGGAAAAATCCATATTTCTCACTAGCAGCAAAAGCAGTTGCTCCATCCCTTCTACCGCTTAACGTTAGTCTATATTTGCTGTCAAAACTATAATTTAGCCTAAATAAAAAAGACTCAATGCCAGATTCGGAAGCATTGGACTCAGACCTAAATCTATCTGTTCCTGCATCAATATTATTAAATGTAAAAAAGTCTGTAGTAAACCCTCTTACGCCCACAAGACTACCCGAATTGAAAAAACGTTGTCTTGTATACCCTATGAGCGCATTTATATTGTGCTTTCCAATATCAGTAGTATAGTTAAGGGTCTGCTCAATTAACGTACTTAAGGATTCTGAATTACTAATCGTTGCTGTACCCCCAATGTTTTGCTGACCAAATAATGTTGATGGCGAATAATTTTCACTTTTTGAAAGCGATAAATCCGTCCCATAACTTAATTTATACTTTAAGTTTTCAATAGGCTCAAATTCAGCATAGACCGTTCCATAAATACGGGATCTTGTATTTTCATTAATGGTCTTACTAGGCCCCCCTATTGGGTTTTCTGCACTTAACTCACTGGTAACTGTTTGTATTGTAAATTCACCATTTTCATCTCGCACTGGAAGTGTTGGAAGGTACCCTCCAATATTTATGATATTGCTACTTCCCGGAAGCGTATTATTTCTGGTAATCACAATTGAATTTCCAATCTTTAATTTCTCTCCTAATTTAAAATCTCCATTCAATCGTATCTGATATCTTTTTAAATTACCTTCAAAATAAATACCATCTTGGTCAAAGTGGTTAGCTGATAAATAGTATTGTGCATTATCATTTCCACCGGAAATCGATAATGTATTACTAAAGGTAAGCGCATTATCCCTATAAACTTCTTCTTGCCAGTTTGTGCCTACTCCTAGTGATTCCGGGTTTGGATAAGCATCGGTATTCTGTACCTCATTTTGAAAGGCTCCATACTCTGCTGCATTCAAGAAAGGTATTAATCGATAAGGGGATGAAGTAGAAACAAAAGAATCATACTTTAATGTCATTTTTCCTTTTTTTCCTCTTTTTGTAGTAATTAAAACCACCCCTGCAGATGCCCTGGAACCATAAAGTGCTGTAGCTGATGCGTCTTTTAATATTTCAACAGATTCTATATCTTGAATGTTTAAATCTGAAGTGTTTCCGGTTCCTATAAGACCATCTATAACAAACAACGGATTACTGTTACCTGAAATGGAATTGGTTCCTCTAATACGTATTGAAGCGGCTGCACCTGGTTGAGAAGACGTTGGAACAACCTGAACGCCAGCTGCTCTTCCTCGTAAGGCATCATCTAATCTTACTGAAGGTGTCTCGGTAATATCTTCAGACTTTATTGAGGTTACTGAACCTGTTAAATCGGATTTTTTTACCGTACCATAGGCCACTACCACAACCTCTTCTAACTTTGCAGCATCTTCGCGCATAGTAACGGTGATATCTGTTTGATCACCGACGGCGACCTCTTGCGATTGAAATCCAATATACGATATTACTAAAACAGCATTATTATTACTTACACTTAAGGAAAACTTTCCATCAAAATCGGTTTGTGTCCCATTGGTAGTATCTTTTTCCAGAATACTTGCCCCAGGTAATGGTTGACCATTTTGATCTGTAATCGTCCCCGATATTTCAAGTTCCTGATCTTTTAACTCTTCTTTTATTGGCTTTTCTTGAACTAAAACTGTATTATTTTCTGTAACAAGTATTTTAAAATTTCCAGTAGATAAACTCTTTCTAAGCAGATCGTTTGTTTTAATCCTTCCTTTTTGTAAAAATACTTTAGGAAAATTGTCAAAGACACCTTCTTGATATATAAACTTATAATGTGTTTGATCCATTATAAGGTCAAAGACTTCATCAACAGTTAAGGTTATATCAGCACTTATCTTAATATTCGAGTTTTGAGATAGTACTCCTGTTGGGTTAAAGCTAAAAGCTGTCATGCAACATAAAAAAATAAAGGCTTTCATGACAATTGTAAATAGTTTTTTTCTAAAATAGAATAGAACATTCTTTAATTTAATTTCCATAAATTTGTCAAGTTATTAGTTAGTTAAACTTTTAATTAATTAATTAATTAATGATCAAAAAGGGAATTTTGAGTTTTGTACTTTCCACGGTTTAAACTCAGTTCCCTTTTGCTAATGTTTTTAGTTATTATTTCCTCATATGCTTCAAAATTTTTAATTATTATTAATTCATTTTATCTTATCTAGGTAAATTAAAGATCCTAGACCTCTTCAAGAGAATTAGCTTTATTTTAAAATGACGGTTTTGTCAACAATTTCATATTCTTTAAGCACACTTAACGTTTTAATCGTCATCAAAATTTCTTCAATATTTTGATCTTTTCCTAAAACCCCTTTAAATGTAATAGTTTCGAGTTGTTTATTTTCAAATATCACATCTATGTCATACCATCTTGAAATCACCTTCATAATATCTTTTAATGGTTTTCCTTTAAAACTAAAAATTCCATTTTTCCATGAAACAACATCTTCCACATCAACCACAGCAACATCAATACTCATAGTTTTAATATTTAAATTTGATTGTTCATTTGGAACTAAACTTTGCTTTGTATCTCCTACTTCTACATCTACTTTTCCTTCTACTAAAGTTGTATACACATTAAACTCATCTTTATAAGCTTTTACATTAAACTCTGTTCCATAAACTTCAATATCTTGGAAACTGTTATGTACTTTAAATTTAGTACCATTGTGTTCTGAACTAGGAGATACATCAAAATAAGCCTCTCCATATACCAACTCAACTTCACGTATTTCTCCGTCAATAAAACTTACCGGATATTTAAACTGGGATTCTGAATTTAACCAGACCTCTGTACCGTCTGACAACACAAGATTGAATTGACCTCCTCTCGGTATCGTCAAGTAGTTATATTTTACTTCTTTTGTTTTTCCGCCCTCCTTTTTATAGACAATTTGTTCGCCATTACTATTAGCATTTTGGTTCTGGAAAGACTTTCCATTACCTAAAGCAATTTGCGAACCGTCTTCTAACATGAGTATTGCATTGTCCGATCCCGGTTCTATACTTTTATTTGTATCAACTATTACTGGAGCCGTCTCATTTGGAGCATTAAATATGTTGTCCCTGAAAAAATACCCCAATCCAAAAATTATAATAGCTGCAGCTGCATATCTTATTATTTTACGAATCTTGAGCTTAAAAATAGTGCTTCTATCTTGCCTCTTTTTCTTCATTAAAGCAATCTTTACATTTTCACTATTAAACTCATTCAAATTCATATCTAATGCATAATTTATCTTCACAAAACGATCAAAACTTAAAACGTTATCTTTAGTCTTAAGCCAATCAGCTAATTTTTCTAATTCCTTTTCGTTAGCTCCATTCGTTAAGAATTTTACGACTATTTTTTCTATTTCATCGCTCATTTCTAATCTGCTTCTTTATACAAAAGACGTTTACCTATTCGAACACCCCACTCCTTACTTTATTTTTTTTTTATATTTACATAATACTACTTGATTCAAACCTATTGAACATTTGAAAACTCTTGATCTAAGCAATATTGATTTTTTAGAGAAATTAAAAAAAGGAAAACTAGAAGCCTACAACTATCTTGTAGATGAGTACCATCATGAACTTTGCGTATATGCTGGCAATCTTACTCGGGATATTTTCACTGCTGAGGACATTGTTCAAAATGTATTTTTAAAGCTATGGGAACAGCGGGAAAAATTAAATTCTAAATTCTCTATCAAAAGCTTTTTATACCGGTCTGTTTACCATGAATTTATTAATCAATACAGAAAAAAAGTTACTTTAACCGAAGTAGAAAAGGAATATAATAATAGATTAAATACTATTATAGAAGGTGAAAATACAGCTGAAATAACTAATTTAATCGCTATGGTAAAAGCCGAAATCCAACACTTACCCCCTAAATGTAAAGAAATGTTTTTATTAAGTAAACAAGAAGGATTAACAAATGTGGAAATTGCGCAATATTTAAAAGTTTCAACTAAGGCTGTTGAGCGTCAAATGACAAGAGCCTTCTCTATTATCCGAGAAAAAGTGGGTAAAAAAACGGATTCTATTTTGTTTTTGTTATTTGCAAACACATTAGAGTTAGAGTTAAACCAACAACGATTAGTTGAATGAATTGTTTTAAACAGTTCCCTTTTATTATGAATATGCTCCCAAATGGAAACAAAAAAACCAGTAAAAATGTATTTCACTGGTTTTCATTTAATTACATATTAAAAATTTTCTTTTAATACCCTCTTAGTCGGGATGACAGAACTATATCAATATTCCGTCATGTATTATTATCACTGATAATTGCACAATAATCATTTCGGTTGTACACCTAATTGCACACTATTTTCTAAAAGAACTATTAAAGAATATAATTTGCTTGTCTTTAACGTCATAAATATACAAATAAGTATTATAAAAATGATATTTATACATATATTCCTAAAAATGTTTTAACTTTTCGAGAAATAAATTTTTATCTTAAGTTTTCTTTCAAGTTAACAAGGCCAATATAGTGTTGATGCTTTTACAAACTTTTTATTTACTTTATTCAATCTTTAGCTTTTGCATTCCAAACTAAAACAGCTAAAATCATTGAAAGTATAGCTGCGCCTAACCAAAATATCCTTATCTGTGAAAAATCATAAGTCATTACTCCTCCTACCATTGATGAAGAACCCTCTATATATATCCCACTCATAACCTCCTGGATACCAGCACCAGCGTAACTAGCTATACCAATCAAACCCATAGCGGCTCCTGCTGCTTTCTTTGGTGCCAAATCCACGGCCATTAACCCTCCCAAAAAAGTGATTAAAATCCCAATTGCAAATCCATGTACTATCATTGAAATTGAATCTGTTAATACACTTGAGTTTGGATAAAATAAAAAGACCGATACTGATACTACATTAAGAATGCCTGCTACCAAGGCTGGTACATTTCTACTGCCTTTAAAAAATCTATCGGATATAAATCCTGATACTACCGTTCCTATTATTCCCGATATAGCTGTCAATCCAATAATTTGTGCTGCCTCAATATTACTGTAGCCTTTCTCTGCTTCTGCATAAAACACACCCCAACTTTCTATGGCATAACGAATCACGTACATCAATGCCGATGATAGCGCAAGTAACCAAATGGCGGGATTCTTTAATATAGCTTTTTGGGAACTGCTTACATCTTTGGGGGTATTTTCAATAGGCACTTCCCCTTTCTCTTTCTGCTCTAGTGAAACTACTGATGGTAAGCCCTTGCTCTCTGGACTATCATACAAAAATAGCTTTACCATTAAGGCCCCTATTACTCCTACTACGCCAGCACCCCAAAAGCCCCATTGCCAGCCTCCTATACCAATGAGTAATGGTAAAAGCGTAAAGGCTATTGCTTTTCCTATATTATGACTCGCACTCCACGCTGCATAATAGGTGCCTCGTTCTTTTGCTTTAAACCACCGGGTAAGAGCCACTACACACGGAGCTGCACCCTGTGACTGAAACCAACCACTTAATCCCCAAACGATAATGAATACCACAAAAACAGGAAAAAAGCCCAAAACTAAGTTGGCCAAAGCCGTAAACAGCAAGCCTATGGAAATAAATTTATTGACGTTTAGATGATCTGATAAAAACCCATTAACCAACTTACCTATGGCATAGGAAAAAAACAATGCTGAACCTATTTGCCCTAATTGTGCCGGATTAAATATCTCAGCATCGACCAGTGGTTTTTTTATAACGCTTAGGCTTAACCTGCACACATAGAAAAAAGCGTATCCGAATGTGGCAGAGAGAAAAACACTCCATTTGGAAATCTTATACTTTTTACTGGATATGGCTTTATCTTTTATTAATTCCTTTGCAGGCAATGGGGCAAAAAATTCTTTAATAATTTTAAACATAATTAAATTTTTAAATATTTTGATGAGGTTTTCTGAAAGGATATTATTTGGAAAAAGCGCAGTAATACAACTGCGCCATTTCACTTTCAACTAAACTAAATTAAGACTAACTCATGCTATGAATAGTTCTTAGTTATGAAGTCCTTTGCTCCTTAAATACTTCAATAATAATTCAGGTCTATCGGTTTGAATGATATCAATATCATTATCAATAAACCAGTCATAAATTTTTGGGTCTTGTACAGCTTTTTCATCATCATGACCTGCATTGTGCTGTGGCCATAATGCATTGACCCATATACTTGAACCTCTACCCCTGATATTTTTAAATTCTTTTATGAATTTGATACTATCATGTTTTACAGTAAATTCAAATGCAATGGGAATGTGGTCGGAAGACAAATACTCATCAACTATTGATTTGGCATTTTCATTGGGCAATCCTATTATTGGCATGAAGTGCACTTTATCCAAATAGTCTCCAAATTCACTTTCAACTTCGGACAAAGATTTTGCACCTTTAATTACCACTTGGTCTTGTGTTCCAGTTTCTTTGATAATTGCATAACATTTATCAAAAATGCTATAGCTCTTGTCCAGATTAACTAGTATTTCCCACTTTGCAACTTCTAATGCCTGTTTTAGAGTAGGCACTTTATGTGCGGTAGGTACTCCTAATCCATCCACTAAACGCAGTGTTTTTAGAGAATCTAAAGTCCATTCACTAATTAATCCCTTACCATTTGTTGTTCTATCTATGGTTTTATCGTGCATCAGTACTAATTGTCCATCCTTGGTTTCACGAATATCTATCTCCACCATATCTACCCCCATATCAATGCAATTCTGTATGGCCTGCAAGGAATTTTCAGGCGCGTTACGCCAATCTCCTCTATGTGATACAACAATAATTTGATTGTTATTGGAGTCTTCTAAGTTTGCTATTTTTTGTTGAATAGAAGTAACTGTTTTACTATCCTCATTTTTGGTGACTTTAGATTGTTTATTGTCCTTGCATGAAACTAGAACAACAATTAAAATCAATATTGTATTTGTAAAAAATTTAAACTTCATGTGTTTATTATTTTAGTTTAATTAACTATTGGATATTGGAGTGTTTCAGACCAATATCTTGTGCCATTATCTCCATTTATTGATAATATGGCTTTTATTGTATTACCTAGTTGGACTAGTTTTAGTTGTCCATAATTCAAATAAGGTATAATACTTCCTATTCTATATCTGTTGTAATCTTCCTTTAAAGCCTCCCAAGAATGTGTCATACCACTAGACGTTATTTCGTAAATTTCATAGTCTAAATCGTTAAGTTTTATTTTGCTTATTTCAGCCATATGACGATCTCCACTTAAAAATAACACTCCAGGGGTCTTATATTTTTGTAATAGATTAAAAATCCGCTGCCTTGCTATTGGAAAATTAGCCCACTTTTCATCTTTATGATCGGCTGGAATAATTTGTAATCCACTACCAATAATGGTCATACTTGCATTATTAATTTTCAATTCATTTTCAAGCCATTTCCATTGTTCTTCACCCAGTATATCACCTTTAAAATTAGGTTGACAAATTCCATTGACTCTTTTGATTCCATCTTGATTATATCTTACGTCCAATAAGATTACTTTTATAAAAATCCCTCCACCAATATTAAAATTATAAGAAGAGTAAACCCCTCCATTCTTTCTCATTTGGCTGTCTTTTGGTTCATCAAAAAAATCAAAAAACAGCTGCTTACTATCTTCTTTGAAACTGTAATTCTTATTTCCATCATTGACACCAAAATCATGATCATCCCAAGTCCCAATTACTTTAACCTTACTCTTTACTTTGATATAATCTTCATTGCTGAGTTGCTGTTGGTATTTTTGTCTTAATACTTCCATATTATCTGTATCTCCATATATATTATCTCCAAGCCAAATCCATAAATCAGGGTCATTGTTGATAATATCATCCCAAAGAAGTTGAGGCTCATTCTGTTTATTACAAGACCCAAAATTTATAACAAAACCCTTATTCAAATCAGATTGGGATAAGCATAATAGACTAATAAATAATGCTAAATGAAGAAAGATATATTTGCGCATAAAAAATACATTTGAAAAGCAGGTTTGCAGAAAAAACCTGCTCTCTTATTTCAATAAAAAATTATTTTATAACCAATTTACTTGTTGCCAACTTAATATCCTCTTCTACCTTCAGAATATAAATTCCAGCTCTTAGATTTGATGTTTTTATCGCTTCATTTGCTTCAACACTTTTTGAATATACTTGCTTACCTAGCATATCAAATATTTGAATAGATTTTGCGCGATTTGAAGCTGTTGAAATATAGAACTCGCCATTCTCAACGGGGCTAGGGTAAACCTTAAACCCTTCGATATTAACTTTATTAGTGGATAAGGTTATGGCGTTTACATTTGATGTATGCTTTGAGTTTTTACCATACATAGGCCAACCTCCAACTTGTAAACCAGTTGCGGAAGTTGTTAGTGCACTTAATTTACCACCAGAAGCTGTTTCAACTCCAACGTATATTGTACCATCTGAATCAATGGCAGCCGGAGATGTAATTTTGATGCCCAAACTTAAAGGTGTATAGGCTTCAGTTCCATCAGAATTAAGTACATAAAACGTTCCGCTTGTATCCCCAAAATATAATCTACCAAGATTATCTATGGCAGGAACTACTTCAATGGCTGCACCAGCGGTATAAGTCCATAGTATTGCTCCATTTGCAGGATTAAATGCTTGTATTTTTCCGCCAGCATTCCCTAAATACACAGTACCATCTGCAGCTACAGCAGGACCACCTTTTTCGGCATTTTCGCCTGTAAAGGTTACTGACCACTTTTCAGTACCATCTGCTGGGTTATACGCTTTTAAAACACCATCACCTGCCCCATTTAGTTTTGCGGAAGCATAAATTGTTCCATCATCTGCAAGTGCTATTGCTGAACTGGCATAACCACCTGACCCATATGTTGCAGACCATTTTTGCGTACCATCTGGATTAATTGCATAAATATTATCGTTAGTTGCAATGGCATAAATAGTTCCATCAGATGCAATAGCAGGTACGCAATTAAAATCAGTTCCTGTTTCAAAAATCCAATTTTGTGTTATCAAATCAAGAGTGAAGTTTCGAGCTCCTCTATCATTGTTATTACGAGTCATTATATAAACTTCTCCATTTGTGGCAAACGCTGGAGCTGTATAGCGTGCTCGAGAGTTCATATAAAAAGTACGTAAAGTATCACCCGTAGTGGCATTAAATCTATGTACACGCCTTCCATAATGTCCGCTTATATAAACCGTTCCATCAGCATTTACCGAAGGACTGGATATAATTTGATCTACTTTATCTTGTAAAGCCCCTTCATTGACATGTCCTTGCCATTTAAGAGTATTATTGGGATTTATGGCAAACAAATTCTCTGGAGAAGTTTCATAAGTGAGGGTATTCCGAGTTGTGTAATCGCAGGCTATGTAAATAGTGCCATCATCTGCAATGGCCGGACCTGAATAAGCTACTTTATCTGGTAATGTATAAGACCAGCTTTCAACTAATTGGCCATAAGATGTCATGGTTAATAATAGTCCTAATAGTGAGTAAAATTTTTTCACAATATTTAAGTTTTAGAATGTTAGTTACCTGGACGGTTCTGAAATAGAACCGTCCAATATTTGTTTAATAAATTGATTTTGAATTCCTTACCTACCTGAGTGCTTAGCGTTTTTTGCACGCATAGGCCAACCACTGGAAGCAGGACCTGTAGCATTTGTTTTTAAGGCATATAATTTACCTGTACCGTCTGATTGATCTGCTGCTACGTAGATTGTTCCATCGGAACCAATTGTAGCCGATGACCACACTCGAGAGCCTAATTGTGTTTCTTTCCATTTCTTATTCCCATCTGGGTCAATAACATGAAAAAAGCCTGATTCATCACCTACATAGATATTACCATCATTATCAATAGCAGGCGTTACTAGTGATTCTCCTAATAAATCATAACTCCATTTTATTGAGCCATCAGCACTATTATAAGCAATTAGTTTACCATCTTGTCCTGCTAGATATAAGGTTCCATCTGGAGCAATAACCGGTCCTCCTCTTGATACCTTATTTGTTCTACCCACACGCCACTTTTCAGTCCCATCATTAGGGTCGTATGCAATTAACACACCTCCTGATGTTGGATCTAAATTATTACCCTCTCCAGAAAAGTATACCGTTCCATCTTCACCAATTGCCGTTGCGCAAGCAGTCCAACTACCAAATTCTGATTTCCATTTCTCCGTCCCATCTGCATTAATAGCATAGAAAAAATCATCAGTATTTCCTACATATAAAGTTCCATCTGCCGCAATTGCTGGTGTAGCATTAAAATCTCCGCCTGCAGGGAAATTCCATTTTTCTGTACCATCGGGATTTATAGCAAAAAGTGCATCGGACTGCGAGCCAATATAAACAGTTCCGTCACTAGCAAAAGCAGCACCATTGTACCTTGGGTTACTCCCAGTATCAAATTGAAAACGTAATGTTCCATCTGGATTAAAAGAATATAAGTTGTCATCATAGGAACCTACATATATACTACCATTATCATCTATTGATACCGTACTTCTATTGATATCTCCTGTTGCATAGCTCCACTTTAATGAACCTCCAGAGTCTATCGCAAACATATTATCAGGACCATTTTTTGCACTACACGCTATATAGACAGTTCCATCATCTCCTACTGCAGGAGAAGCACTTTCAAACTTTGCTGGCAAATTAAAGACCCACACTTTAGTTGGTTCTGTGGTTGCCGTTGAAGGCTCTACAACCTTAATGGTTTTAGAAAATTCATTTGCATTGGCATTCCCTGTATTATCAGTTACGGTAAGGACAACTGTATATTCACCAATATCATAGGTGTGAACTGGAGACTGTTCAGTTGATGAATTCCCATCTCCGAAATTCCAGTCCCATGAGGAAATACTTCCATTTTGATCAAAGGACAAATCAGTAAATACTGAGGCATTACCCTCAATCACTTCTGTTTCATTGACACTAAACGCGGCGACTGGCTTGGTATCAATTGCAGCATCATCGCTACAGGAAAATATTCCTATCAAAAAAAGGAATAATCCATATTTAAATATATTATTAGTTTTTTTCATTTTAATATTTTTAATCGTTTAAATTTTGATATTGTAATCTAGATTTAACCTCAATGGGGTTATCTGTTTGCACTATACTACCGTTAACATCAATTACTTCATTTAATTGCGAAAAATTATCAGATTGAGGCGTAACACTAGTATTTACATAGGCATTTCTGAAAATATACCAACCCTTATTTTGAATTTGTTGCTTTAATGAATTATCAACAACATTATACTGAAGTACATCTATACTTAAATTTTGATATTGGTCAAAATCATTCTGATTTCTAACAATTGGCATTGGAACAATATCAGAGTTATTTACATTAATGATTTCTCTGATAACACTAAGCTCTGAAGAATAAAACAAGACCTGCTTTAACATACCATACTGATTTACTAAAGGGTACACTTTATTAAAAGATGCTTTTTTATCAATATCTAAATCGAGATATAATTTACTTCTGGATATTTCTAAAACTTCTCTTAATGTTGGTATTTTCTCATTGGTCAATGTTCCGTTTTCTTTATACAGATTAAACTGTTGCAGTTCTTGTAATGTAAAATCGCTTACTTGTCCAGAGCCATTTGTTGTTCTATCTATAGTTGCATCATGCATTAAAACCAGCTCTCCATCTTTGGTTTGGCGAATGTCTAATTCAACCATACCAATACCACTATTAATTGCATCGGTTATTGATTGCAAAGAATTTTCAGGCGCATCTGTGTGGTTTCCTCTATGAGCACAAACCATGATTTTTCCATTAAGCGCATTCAATTTATTCTTTAAAGTTGTTCTACCCGAAATATCATTGGATAGCGATACCATCAATTCTTTTGATACGCTAGTTTCAGAAGAACCACTCCTAACGATGAGCTTTACAATATAATCCCCCAATTCACTGTAAGTATGCGTTGGGCTTTTTAAAGTAGAAGATGTATTATCGCCGAAATCCCATTCAAAAGAACTATCAGACTCTAATCCTGTGCTTTCATTGGTAAACTGGATAGTTTCACCCACAAAAGACATATCTTCTGAAATACTAAAAGCAGCAAAAGTATTTTGAGCCCCACCCTTATCAACAGCATCATCCTTTGAACACGATGATACTATTAATAAGAATGAGATAATAGATATAAACTTTATTTTAACGAATGTGACATTCATATTGTTTATTCCCATTTAGGATTTTGATCTAAATTTGGATTTAAAAGAATATCTCCAGATGGAATAGGATACAAGTAATCTCTGGACTCATCAAAAGTTTTAGTTCTATCAGCAAAAGGCACTAAATTTCCATCTACACCATTTTCTAAAGTGATTACGCCTCCAATTTCTAAGGTTTGTGGTGTATTAAAAGCTGGTGAACCTTGAAACAATTCAATATCAAAAGAACCATTGCCATCCAAATCAAATTGCCCTAATCCAGAAAAATACATGCCATTGAAATGTTCTTCTAAAAGTTTACCATTTCTCCAACGCATCAAATCATCGTACCTAAACCCTTCTAGTACCAATTCCACTCTGCGCTCTCTTCGAATTTCCAGTATAACACCAATATTAGAACCTAAGACATTTGAATATCTTGATTGTAAAGCAGGGTCTGGAGAAGCATTAGCGTTAGCAAGATTTAAACCTGGCATTCCCACCCTTGCTCTTAACAGATTAATGGATGCATCTATATCTGCTTGGGTTAATGTTCCTAGTTCTGCCTTGGCTTCTGCAAAATTTAGCAAGACTTCACCAAATCTAAAGATCGGGATATCTTGATATCCTGTTTGAAATCCGTCTTGACTTTCGTCATTAACAAATTTGGCAATCTGATAACCACTTATAGATGCCGAGAAATCTGGAAGCACAGAAGAACTTCCCCCAATTCTTGTATACCCGGGTGTTCGAATGGTTTGTGCCATTCTAGGGTCACGATTTTGAGATTCTTGATTAAAATCAAAGGTTTCATAACCAGTTACTGAGGTAAATGGTGAACCGTCATTTAATAAGTAAGTATCAACAATTGATTTTGTTAAGCCTACATCGCTTTGTGTTGGTGATGTAAAATAATAGTTTATGTTATTAATAACATCTAAATCGATACTGTAACGCCTTGTAAGCATAATTTCATCTTCCTTGGCATCATTTGACGCGAACAAGTCTCTGTAATCTGAATTAGAATTTCCAGTTGAATAAAGTCTATATGGGCCTTCATCCATAACTCGCTTAGCGGCTTGTTGTGCTAAATTCAGTAAGTCATCGGCTCCTTGACCACCATGATACTTCCTAAAAGTCCCTTCAAACAAACAAACCCGAGACTTTAGTGCCAAAGCCGTCCATCTATTGACTCTATCAGAAGATTTATCCGTATTTAAATTTGAAATAGCTCTATCTAAATCTTCAATAATCTTTTGAGTTATAAATTCTCTAGAGTCTCTAGGTTTAAGCAGAAGTTCTGTGTCATCACTTCCAATCACTTCATCATACCATGGTACACCTCCAAATCGCTTTAATTTATTGTAATAAAACAGCGCTCTAAAGAAATAGGCAACACCGCTATATTCCATTTTAGCAGCTTCATCGGGAGAACGTTCATAGTTTTCAAAGAAAATGTTGACCTTTCTTAGGTCTCCCCAACTCCAACCACCACTACCGGCTTCAGCAGGTATTATACGATTTCCTGTTTGCTCTAAAGGCACACCGTTAAACAATACATTATCACTTAGGTTATCGTTCTCAATTATACCACCAAATCCCGGTAAATCATTGTAAAAACTGTTAGTATATAATTCTAGATCTTGTGCAGTATTAAACGAATTTTCTGGTGCAATTTCAGATAGAGGTGCTCTATCTAAGAAATCATCGTTACACCCTAAAAACAGAACTGCAATTATTAAAAAAGTTATAATTTTTTTCATTGTCATTTTTTTAGAGTTTTATATCAAGTCCGAATACGTAGGTCTTTGTAAATGGATAATCATTTCCATTGCCCAATTGCTCAGGGTCTACGGTACGATCTGGATTGTTTTTATATATTGGTGAAAACGTGAATAGGTTTGTTCCAGTAGCGTATAACCTTAAACTACTCAAATGCAATTTTTTAGAAATATTTTCTGGTAAAGTATACCCTAGCGTTATATTCTTTATTCTAAGGTATGCTGCATTTTGAAGGTATTTATCTGAATTAACTCCAAGCTGTGCACCTTCATAAGGACCACCACGTTCTGCATATACTGCTAATCTTGGGAAATAGGCATTTGGATTATCAGGTGTCCAAGAATTACTCTCTACACTTTTAGGATAAAAATTCTGATACTGTCTAGCAAATGGCCCCCAGAAAAATCCATTATCTGTCCCTGGATTCCAATCTCTTTCCATAATACCTTGTGCAAATATACTTAGGTCAAAACCTGCATAATCTGCTCCCAAGGTAATACCATAATTGTATCGTGGATTACTGTTCCCTATTCTTTTTAAATCTCCAGGGTTTGATAGTGTTCTGTCTCCTGGTGTAATTTCACCGTCACCATCTAAATCAGCAAATTTAATATCACCAGCAACTGGATGATTTATTAAGTAATTATTTTGAATTCTTTGGTTAACTCTTGTTTGGTCTGCATGTGACAGGTACTCATCATCCGTTTGAAAAAAACCTTCAACTGTGTATCCCCATATTTCTCCAACTTCTTGACCTACATAAAACTGTTCTATATCTCCATTAGGGTTATCAAACTTAGTTATATGTGTTCTGCTATCTCCAAGAATAAAACCTATGTTGTATTGGAACGGTTTATTACCTAAGCTAAATTGATCTTTCCATTTTAATGAAAGCTCAAAACCTTTTGTGCGTAAATCCGCAGCATTTTCATCAGGTTCATTAGCACCAAACACTGATGGCAATTGAGCTCCTTGTGTCAACATATCTTTAATATCTCTACGATACCAATCAAAAGTTGTTGTAAACCTATTATTAAAGGCTGCTATATCTATACCAAAATCTAAAGTCTCAGATGTTTCCCATGTGAAATTTGAAGAAACAGGATCTGGAGTAGATAAATAATTTATTCTACTTCCATCGACTATATAATTACTTTGTCTAACATCTAAGGTTGAGATATAATCATAGGCTCCTATATTTTGATTTCCTAATGACCCAAAAGAACCTCTTAATTTGACAGTTCCTACTATTGGTTTTATTTTTTTCCAAAAACTTTCTTCGCTTAATTTCCATGCAACTGACGTTGAAGGGAATAAACCTAATCTATTATCCACAGGGAAACGTGACGACAAATCAAAACGCCCATTAAATTCAATTAAATACTTATCAAGCATATTATACTTAACTCGAAAGAACCCAGCTCTAATAGCCCATTCCTCTTCTGTAGAGGTTAAGAAAATATTGTCTCCTGTGGCTAAATTGAATGAGTTTAAATTATCAGAAAGATTCCCATTTCTACTAGCAATATTTCTCTTAAACGAATTCCATTCTTGGTTATACCCCACTAAAGCAGAAAACGTATGGTCTTCCAATGGATTAAAAGAATAATCCACGTATGCATTTATAGCCTGATAAAGCGTTTTACGTTCTAATTCTTTATAAATTTGAGTATTCTCTTTATATAAAGAAACCCCTTCCCCATTAGGTTGATTTGTAAATGGTGTTGAAATTATTCGAACCCATTCACTTTGATTTCGGTTTCTAAAACTATAATCACCTTTTAACTCTATGCCTTTTGCAAGTTTTATTGCAACGTTGGTAGTATTAAAAACTTCAAAATCGTCTTCTTCAGCCCTACTCTTTCCATTCAAAATATCTGCAAATGTTCCATCTGCAATATCTCGGTTGTTAGTATATGCTCCTCTAATAATAAACGAACCATCTGGATTTCTAGGCAAATACAAAGGTGCTGCATGAAATGTATATTTTCTCCAATCTTCACTATTATCAGAGCCACTTACTCTTCTTGCATTGGTTGCTGGTTCTGAATAGTCTTTATTGAATACGTTTATTGAGTTACCAACCGTTAACCAGTCATATGGTTTGGCTTCAATCTTGGCTCTAAGCGTATATGTATTTAGTACATCTTTATTGACTTTATAAATACCATCTCTTTTATAATATCTACCAGATAAATAAAAATTCATTTTTTCACTACCCCCAGAAAGACTCAGATTATGTTCTGCTGACATTTGTTGGT
This sequence comes from Snuella lapsa, assembly GCF_039539345.1. Lineage (NCBI taxonomy): Bacteria > Pseudomonadati > Bacteroidota > Flavobacteriia > Flavobacteriales > Flavobacteriaceae > Snuella > Snuella lapsa. The sequence continues at coordinate 26,269 of NZ_BAABCY010000070.1, forward strand.
CACTAAACAGTGTATTCCACCAATCCGTATTACCATAATGCACATAACGCTCGGCACCATTTACATCTTTAATTAAAACAGATGGTAATGTTGGATCTAATCTCCTTGCCTCTAAATAAGCGTAATCCTCTGCACTATAACCCAAATACGTACTTGTGTTTTCCAAAAGACTTAATTTGTCACTAAGACGTGCCCATTCTAAACCATCCGTAATAAAATTATCAGTTCGAATAGTTGGAGAGCTCCATCCGTAGTTTGTGTTGTAGTTTATTTTAATATCACCAGATCTTGCATTTTTAGTGGTAATCAATATTACCCCAAAAGCTGCTCTTGCTCCATATATGGCTGCCGAAGCAGCATCCTTTAAAACAGAAATAGATTCAATATCCCGAGGATTAATCCTATTGAGGTTTCCTTGAACGCCATCAATTAAAATTAAAGGACTACCTCCATTAATTGACCCTATACCCCTTACATCAATATTAGCTTCTTCATTGATACTCCCATTATCCAATGTAATATTTAAGTTAGGCGCAACGCCCTGTAAAATTTGACTTGTATTTGGGCCAATATTATTCTCTATTTGTTGAGAATTAATAGACTCAACTGCTCCGGTTAAATTCTCCTTCTTTACGGAACCATACCCTACTACGACAATTTCATCTAAAGCAGAAGCGTCTTCAACAAGCGAAATGTTAAAGTTTGTTTGTCCACTAACCAGAATTTCTTGAGTTTTATAACCTATGTAAGAGACTACCAAAATTGCGTTTTCATCTTTTACATTTAAAACAAATGCTCCATCAAAATCGGTTTGTGTTCCATTAGTAGTACCTTTTTCTAAAATATTAGCTCCAGGTAAAGGTTGCCCATTTTGGTCATTAACTTTTCCTGATACTGTTGTTTGTTGCGGCTTAGTACTATTTTGCACCTCATCTTTGCTTTCCTCAATTACAATAGTATTTTTTTTAGAAAGTTTAAAATTGACATTACTACTTGAAAGTGTATGATTAAGTAGTTTGGATAATTCTATAGCCCCTTTTTTTAATTGTACTTTTGGTGCATCATCAAACAAACTTTCCGGGTATAAAAACCTGTACTTTGTTTGTTTTTTAATAATTCTAAAGACTTGATGAACAGATACTTCCTTATCCTGATCAATAATTACTTTTTCTTGAGAAAATCCATCAATTGAATTGAACCCAAAAACAGCAGTGCATAGTAAAAAGATAAATGTTCTCATAATAAACATTAGTAACCGTTTTCGAATGAGTGAACGGACATCAATAAATTTAATTTCCATAAATTTGCATAGTGTTAGTTAGTTATACATTAATTAATACATTATCAAAAGGTCGAAGTTTGTGACACCGCCAAATGTTCAACTTCGATCTCTTTTTATTTTAAGATTATAGTTTTTCCTTTTATTTCATAGACTTCAATTATTTTAAAATTCTTAATAGTCTCCAATATTTCTTCTATTTTTTGGTCTTTCCCTAGAACACCAAAAAACTTAACTTCCTCTAATGATTTGCTGTCAAAGATTATGTCAACATCATACCATCTGGACAAAACCCTCATAATTTCATTTAGTGGTTTTCTTTCAAAACTAAAAACGCCTTCTTTCCATGAAATTTCATTGTATACATCTACTTCTTTTACTAAGAAATTTTTAGTATTAACATCAAGGCTTGACTGTTGATTAGGCATTAAATTTTGTTTTCTGTTTTCATAATTAACTGTAACTCTACCCTCAACTAATGTTGTATAGATACTAGTCTCATCTCTGTAAGCTTTAATATTAAACTCTGTACCTAAAACTTCTATTTCTTGTGACTGATTGAATACTTTAAATTTAGTTCCTTTGTGCTCTGTACTAGGTGATACCTCAAAATATGCCTCTCCATAAACCAACTCCACTTTGCGCGTTTCTCCTTCAATGAAACTTACAGGATATTTCAATTTAGATTCTGAATTAAGCCAAACCTTAGTCCCGTCTGACAACACTACATAGAATTGCCCGCCTCTTGGTATAGTCAAGTAATTATAAATAAGTTCTTTTGTTTTTTTATCATCAATTCTATATACAATCTCTTCTCCATTACTATTTGCATTAGCCGTTATGAAAGAAACTCCCTTTTCAAGATCAACTACTGAACCATCCTCTAATGTTAAAGTAGCTTTATCTGTACCTGGTTGAATTATATTTGTAACTATAACAGGTGTGGTCGTATCCTTATCAAGTGATTTAAACAAAACATTTTTAAAAACATAGATAGAAATCATTATCCCAATAAAAACCGCTGCATATTTAGAATATCTTTGTATTCGTCTAACTCTAAATTTCCTTTTTTCCCTTTTAAAAAGAGTTGAGATTAATTTTTTAGTTTTAACAGTATCTGTAATTTTCAAATTGTAATCAATTGAATAATTAACCTTGACATAATTTAAAAATTCTTGTTCGTTATTAGGTTTTTTAATCCAAGCCTCTAAATCATCTAATTCCTTAAAAGAAGCCTGATTGATGAGGTATTTTGCTATAATTCTCTCGTTTTGTTTTGACGCCATTCGGTAGTACACTTTTAATTAAGGCGAAGCAAAACTTAACAACCCTAACTTTTTTGATACTTTTTTTATAATTTCGCAATAAAACACATCAAATTGTATTAATTTATAAATGGAAGCAGTTTTTAAAAATGATACTGTACTTATAAAAGCCCTTAAACAAGGAGAGGAAAAAGCTTATAATTTTTTAATTAATAATTATCAGCAAAAACTACATACTTATGCCTATGGTTTAACTAAAGATTTTGACCTGGCTGAAGATGTTGTCCAAAATATATTTATTTACTTATGGAAAAATAGATTGAGCTTAAAGGATAACTTTTCTATAAAAAATTATTTGTATAGAGCGATTTATAATGAATGTATTGATTATTATCGTAAAAAGAAAGCTGTAACGGCTCTAGAAAAAAAATACATTGATGCTTTAAACTATATTGTTGAAGAAGAGAACGAAAGCTCTATGGAAAAGCTTATTTATCTTGTAAAACGAGAAATAGAGAACCTGCCTCCTAAGTGTAAACAGACATTTTTATTAAGCAAGCAAGATGGCTTGACCAATATAGAGATTGCTGAATACCTAAATGTTTCCATAAAGTCTGTTGAAGCACATATAACAAAAGCATTTTCAATTTTAAGAAAAACTGTTGGTGATAAAATGGATGGGGTTTTGTTTATATTGTTTGGAATTGATAAAAATAAAATTACTTCTAATTAGAGTTTTAAATACTGTACACTTTATACAAAAGAACCATTAAAACATAAAATCTACTATTGTAGAGGCTTATTATCATAAAAAATTCCATATAATCCACATTTGTAAAACTAAGGGGAAGCAAGAGGGTAGCGTGCTGGCGCAACGCTACGTTCCATTTGCTCCGCAAAGCCCCTGTTTATGGAGTGTTTGAAAAAGGTTGAAAATTTAAAAATCAGGTTTTGACACAAAACCTCTGGAATATCCTATAAACAGGCTTTTTTTTGCGTCAAAATTTGAACAGAAGGTTAAAATCATGTATGGTTTAATCGTAATTTCTATCCTTTATTTTTCTATTATTTTTTGAAGTTCTATTTAATTGGCAAAATCCAGTTTTTTACGAAAAAAACCGCTCAGCCCAGTAAAACTGTTGATTTTTTCGTAAAAAATTACAAATTGGTTCTATTTGATGCGTTTTGTATGCTTACTAACGCACTCGCTTTGGGCGAGTTTGTTGCATTTTTAAAGTATCGGATTCTCATTGCTCGATATGGGATTGATTTGAAAAATTATCCATGAATACCCAACCTCTGAATCCAATACTTTAAAAACGGATGTATTTACCTGTTAAACAACTTTTAAACGCTGCGACCTCCGGGAGCAGTCAAGGTTGTGTCCACAGACACACATCTTGAATTCCTTATCCCCTATGGTTTTTAATTTACCAAAGACTGTTTTTGTTTTTTAGTCTCTAACCTTTGAAGTAAGCTTTCAATATCCTCGCTAATCTTTGTTTCGATAACTCTGGCATAAATTTGGGTCGTTGTCAATTTGGTATGCCCTAATAGTTTTGATACGGTTTCTATGGGAACGCCATTTGATAACATTACTGTTGTTGCAAAAGTATGTCTGGCTACATGAAAAGTGATTTTCTTATTGATTTTACAATCATCTACTATCTCTCTTAAATATTTGTTCGCTTTCTGGTTTGAACAGAGTGGCAGCACTCTATTAAAGTATAAGGTATCTGGATGTTGTTTGTATTTTTCAATGATTTGTTGTGCTTTTGGCAATATTGGTATTTTAACGGTTTGATTGGTTTTCTCTCGTTTGGTAAAAATCCAATACCTATTATCTATTCCTTTTACTATTTGGTCTTTGTTCAATTCTTTGGCGTCTATATATGATAAGCCCGTATAGCAAGCAAATAAAAAGCAATCTTTGATTTTTTCCAATCGGTCATTTTGATAATAGGTGTTTTCAATTAACTTTAGTTCTCTCTCTGTTAGGTATTGCCTATCGAACTTTTCAAACTTGAGTTGAAATTGAACGAAAGGATTTTTAGATATCCATTCCATCTTTGTTGCCAGGTTTACCATCTTTTTAAATCGTTCAATATGCTTCATAACACCATTATTTGAAAGTGTCAATTTTCCTTTCTTATTTTTATGTGTTCTTAAAAACTGCTCAAAATCACATAGGAATCTATAGTTCAACTGTTTCAGGTAGATGTCATGTTGCTTTAGTTTCTCTTTTAAAAACTTGTGCAAATATCTTTCTGTAGTGTAATAGTTCTTTAGAGTTCCAAACTTCAATACTGAAGTCATTGTATCGTTATGATACGCGATTAATTCCCTCAATGTTTTATGGACATCATCTATACCTAAATAGCGTGCTTTAATGGCCTGTGATGTAATAAGTTTATCTTCTTCTAATAATTGCTTATGACAGTTAAGTATTTTAGAATATACACTGTCCAGATAATTATTAAAAGCTCTTATCTCAGTTGATAATCCTCGTGCTTTTCCTTTGGAAACATCCCAATTGTTCACCGGAATGCTCCTTTTAAGACTGATTTCTGAGCGTTTCCCTTCTACTGTTATTCTGCAATAGATATTTAAAAAATTGGAATTGCTGCGCGATTTTCTTGAAAAGAAAATAATCGCAAATGTGTTGTTTGACCGCATGTTTGACGTCTTTTGTTAAACAATAATTTTTGTAAAGACGAAAGTCAAATCGTTCTTAAAAGTTCTATGAAATTACGAAATTTTGAACAAAAAAGTGTACACCTAATTGCACACCTATTTAATGGTTTTATTTGCTTTTATTTGGAATCAAATAAAATGGCTAAAAACAAAAAACACTGATAATCATACAATTAACAGTGTTTTGATTTTACCTGAATTAGGTTCGTCGGGATGACAGAACTAACAGTCATTCCGTATATCATTAATAATCAAAAAGTTACTTAAATTTCTCAAAAACAGGTAACCGAATAGGTAACTTTTGCTTTGATTTTATTTCGATTTGATTGTACTAATATAATGGAAAACTGTTAATTAGATAATATCAAATCTGATTAATTTTTATGATTTCAATATATAAAAAAAGCGTCTATAAAAGACGCTAATTAAAAGTTATAAATTGATATATCACTTATGCAGAATGAGCTTTCTACTCCCTTTCAGTTCTAGTAATTCCAAAAATCGGAAAACTAAAATTAAGTGATAGCATCTGTTAGTTCAACAGGTTCCCATAGGCATCCAAAAACAAAAAGGCGACCATGTAAATTTCTTTACATAATCGCCTTTAAAGTTAATTAAAAAAAAGAGCTATCTTTTTCAGTGGCCTCCAATATCTATTCCTTTTTTTCAAGAAAATACATTGTTAAACTTCACTTCTATTATACACTTTACTAAGAGATGTTTTTCTCGGGAATCCTTCCCTCGTAATCAATCTCACAACAACATACCCCACAAAAGGGATCAGACCATGCGGAATCCTATATAATGTTGCATATAAATATTGATGTGTTATGGACAGAGAAATATCGTAAGTCAATCCACTCATAATACGTGCAAAAGCAGTTAAAAGCCCCCATAAGACCGCGTACAAAAATGCATATTTCGTGAGTTTAGGAAAAAATACCGCAATGGCAACCACAACGTCAATAACTCCGGCAACATATAAAAATTGCTTTGCCCAACTTTCCGTAACCACTGGTAAAATATTCAATGTCATAGTTACAAAATTGCCCGGTAAAGGATAGACATCACCCATTGCATACAATCCATGACTTAAAAATGTCAAAGAGACCAGCACCTTTATAGAGACAAGAAGTTTTTTATAATTAATCCTATGATAATACAATAACAAAAAGGGAGAACCAACCTGAATGGCATGCTCAAAAAACATTGCGCTTTGATATGCTCTCCCTTTGGTTTGCAATATTGTAAGAAAGAACAAACAGACCCCTCCAGCAAAAAGAACAGTCCTAATAAATTTATTGGTCTTTTCGTTTACCAATAAACTTGCTATACTACATACTATATAAAAAACACCAACTGACTTAATAATGGATTGAATTGTAAAATCAGCCTCCAAATTAGTTACATAATCTTCCCATTTTACACCAAAAATATTTTCAACCAATGGACTTAATAGGTTTTGATCCCACAACAAAGTCCTAAAAGGTGCATCCCAAAATAAATGCTCATAACCTCTTCCAAAGAAAACAAAGAAAGCGGACAGCTTTAATAAAACAATTAAGCTTTTGTTATTCATAATTATCACTTGTAGTCAAACAATTCATTTGCTTTTAAAGCCAATTTAAATATCTATATTATCCTCATTATTTCTTAATAAAACGATGATTGGAAATTATATTATCCATGGCATCTGTAACAATCGCGAAATAGATACCAGCATGTAGCCCCTCAACATGGAACTGCACCACATTTCCATCTTCAGCATTGGCAAGGCGTCTTTCAATCAGCTGTCCAAAATTATTATATATAGAAATCCATACCCCATTGCTTTTCGAAATTCCTCTAAACGATATACTAAGTTGTTCCCTTACAGGATTTGGATATAATTTAATTTCAAGAGAATTAACCTTATTTTCCAATACCTTACTTTCACTACCCGACAATAATTTCATTTTACCGAATGTAGATTTCGACGATGAACCGGAACAATATTGAATTAGCACATCATCAATATAAACCGCATCGTTATTACTTGAAGCATCGCACCGTAATCTAAATACCGTATTACTCGTAAAAGGTCCAGGAACTATAATTGATTCGGTATAGTTGGTATTGTTATTAAAATCCGTACCACTTGCCCATGTTTGTAATGTTGTAAATACAGATCCACCATTTGTTGAAATCTCCAACATAAAGTCTTCATTATTTTCCATACCCACCGGATAATAGGAAAAATTGAATGTTACTTCGTCTACACCCGATAAATTCAAAGCGTCTGTATACATGGATGAATCAGAACCACTGTTATCCCTTAACTTAATACTCGCACTGTTACTGGTTCCGTTAGTCGCAGAGGTAACTGCATCACTGCCACCATCGTTCCAATTCCCAAATCCTCCTTCAAAATCGTCCGATAACAGATCGGTACAATTGGACGTTGCCACCACAGTAATAAATCCTATCTTGGTTATCGTATCATCACCTTCATCATTGGTTGCCGTTAAAGTCACATTATATGTTCCAGCCACTGCATAGGTAACAGATGGATTTTGAACCATACTGGACGATGGCGAACCGCCTTGGAACGACCATAACCAAGATGTTGGATTTCCTGTTGACACATCACTAAAATCAACGGAATTCCCTTCTTCAATAGAGGTCAAGTTAGAAATAAAATCAGCTGTAGGAGGCAAGGCGTTCATGGCACTAATATCCTGTGCTGTTAGGGCTTCCGAATAAATTCTGACATCACTAAGCTGCCCAGTAAAATATCTGTTTAAATGATCGGCCCCTATTTTAACATCACCTCCATTGGTTGTATTAATTGTAACAGCGTTAGGCGAGACGGTTTCCAATTGCCCATCTACATATAACTTTACATCACTTACATTCGGTGAACCATCGTCTTCAAAAGTACAGGCTACATGGTGCCATTGTCCATCGGCTACATTTGTACTTCCAACAGTATAGCCCCCTCCTACTTCCAACCTTAACTCACCTGTAGATTCCAACCTAAAGGTCCATTTAGTCGACGATGACGCTACTCCCCACGAAACAATAGAGTTTCCTGAAGCGGTTGTTTTTATCCATGCCGTAATACTTCTGGCATTAGTTGCCAGTTCGCCTTCATATTGGGATATGCTTAAATAGCTGGCACCATCAAAATTTGCAACTTGTCCCTTAGCTGCATCTGTAGTAAAGGTTACGCCACTGTTGGTAATAGTTCTGTTGTATACTGAACTATCTGTAAAATCACCATCCAATAGGTAATGGGCCTGTAACGTTGATGATATATTCCCGATAAACAATGTAATGATATCGGAAGATGTGGCCCCTTCATTATCCGTTGCTATAGCTTCAACCGTTGCTTCTCCATTTACAAAATTATGTATGGTACTGTAAGGGCTTGTTGTATCAATACCAATCGAAATTCCGTTTACTTTAAATTCCACAGAACCGATTGTTCCATCACTATCAAAAGCATCGGCCGTTAACATCACATTAGAACCATCCAATACATTTTCTTGATCAGCATGGGAAGTAATAGATACACTAGGAGAAATATTGGAAGATCCTCCAAAGCTATATTCAATATGCAAAACCGGAGCATTCCCTCCATCAATGGAATAGGCTCTTCGCATGGCTGTTCCTGCACCTAATGTTACGCCGGTGGCTTCAATTTTTATCACTACCCTGTTGCCCGACATCCAAGATCCCAAGTCTACGTTGGCCTGTATCTGTGAAGCAATATCCGAGGTTCTCTCTGCTACAGTTGTATTATCTGCTGTCCATCCTGACGGACTCCAAGCACTACCAGTTAGATACGTGCGCCCACTTACATTACTACTAGTCGTACTCAACTGCGATGGATTCGCACCTGACTCAACCGACACTAAATAACTGGCAGGGTCTGATAACGTGGTCTTGGCCGTAAACTGGACATAAGCACTGGTTACTGTAGCCCCTGCAGGGATATCTACCTCAGAAAATTCTATACCAATAATTTGATCGCCAGCCGAATAAGCACTATCATAAACCAATTCCAAATCGGAACTGTTGTCTATAACGGTATTGTTAGCCTGCTGCTCAACATCTTGGCTTGCTGTTATGTTCAATGTATTTGAAAAAGTTCCTATCAACAAGGTTATGGTATCAGCAGAAGTAGCTCCACTATTATCTGTTGCAATGGCCTCTACTATTGATCCTCCATTTCCAAAATTATGGGTAACACTATAGGGAGCTGATGTATCCACACCAACCGAAACACCATTTACCTTAAATTCCACCGAAACTATACTCCCATCGGTATCGGAGGCGTCGGCCGTTATAGTTATCCCCGTACCATTAGGCAACACTTCCTGGTCCTGATGGGAAGTGATCGCCACAACAGGCAAGATATTGCCACTGTTGGTTATAATGACAGTATCACCATTTGACGGGATCCACACTTGTACACCGGAGGGCAATACGCCCGGAGTTTCATTATTGGAGTTCTCTCCTACCGTATTGGCATTGTCCACCATAATCGTTTTTAGTTCAATCCTATCGGAACTAACGGTTACCCACTTGAACTGATTGAACGATCCTGAATCCCTAGTCCATGATTTATCGTCGTCACTTACTCTCAATGGTGCTCCCCAGCACCCTTCTCCAACAAACACTATCCCATTGGCACTATCCACTTCAAAACCTTCATCACAGTTGGCACCCGATGAACATGGTTTAACAGGATAGGTTGTTTTTACGGTATGGGAATCCGATTCGTATACTAGGCTAATTCCATTATCATAAAACAATTGACCCCAACTGGTGTATTCATCATTGCCTTCAGTTTTATTGGATTGGTGCGGACGCATTGGCTTATGGTACTGAGCTGATTTCCATACCGAATTGTCCGTTGCCAGCTTACCCGACAACCAAGTGTACTGATCGCCACCTGCTGCGATTTCTGAGTTAAGGGTATAAATGGTATACAAGTTTGCTCCAAAGGTGATATCGTAATAGACATTGGTAGATGGCACGTTAAATAGATTATATATGGATGCATTTGAGGACTCATGGTTTCCCCTAGTGGGTACAATAGGAAACATTCGTCCATCTGTAGCTGTGGTAAGCTGCCAATCGTTCATCCATTCGATCCACTCTGAAGCACTGTCTCCGTTGGTCATGTCTCCTCCAAAAAAAACGGCTGTAGGCTTTAGTTTAGAAACCATTTTGTTGGCATTCTGACGGGGCACACGGTTGTTCCTCGAATCTCCTCCGGCAATAAACGACATGGGTTGATTAACATTGGGGGCCGTTCTAAACCAAAATCGTTGGCTAGTCCCTTCGTTGTCATGGATCACAAAATAATACACGGTATCGGGTAAAAGCCCTGTAAGTTTCGCAAAATGATTGTTCATGCCCTTATAGGAGTTGGATACAATGGATCCAACAGGAAAGGAATTGCTGTAGTTCTGATAGGCTGTACCATGGTCTATGGTACCATAATACACCATTGGAGAGCCACCCGATATCTGATCCCAGGCTATAGTTATGGTTGTGGCTGGATCATCGGTTATTACCAACCGGTATCTTTCCGTATTAGCAAAACTTAGAGTCAAAGTTAGTAAACTTATAACTATACTAATAAATAGGTTTTTTTTCATAAATTAGGTTTTTGTAGTCAATAATTTCTTAATTACAAATATTGCCTATAAATAATAAAATATAGAGGGAAATTTCAGCTAAAAAGGACTATTTATTAATCAGCTTGGCCTTTGTTGTAATTTTTGCCTAACAATAACGATGCGCCTTGCCTTATCCCAAGACTGAGCTTGGTAGGTTTTACTGCAAATCTCAATACCATAATCTATAGTTATACACGCCTGTTGTTGATCTATCAAGCGTTACATAGGGTGTAGGAATCTAGCGGCTACAATATAGTTGAGTTCATGTGCTTCCTAATAATCAAATACATCCTTTTGGCAGAAGCCCAAATCCAATCGGACCAATCCTATCTTTTTATCACTAAAGATAGATAGTGTTTCTGCCAGAAAGTCCGTAAAGTTATTGACACTACTTGAGTTACCACTACGTAACCAAAAGTTAGCTACCATGCGCAGTTCACCTACAAAGGCAATTAGGAGATGATGAGATATCCTGTCCTTTTTCTTTGGGTTATAACCTTTCTTTGCTCCGAGTTGGGATCCATAACGTGTCATTATGGTAGAATCGATATCTAGGGTAAAATGGTCTATGTTTATATTTTGAAAGAACCAAGTAAAAAAGTGCTTGGATACATTTTGATTTATGGACTGGTCAAACGTTTTGAAGTAATGTTTATAGGCATCTTGTCCAGGGGTTTGTTTCCAATTAAAAATCTTTCTTAATGCATTATCAGCTCGTGTAACTTCAGTATGCAATAAACGATTAAGCACCGCACCAAATACTGCTCATAAAAAACTCTAAAATGATAGACACTTTATATCCTCGATTAGAGTTTTGAGCGGGCAAGTATCTACAGGATTCTAAATGGATCCTAAGACTCATTTTACCCATCATTTGCTTAAAAAAAACCCATGCCAACCCAAGGTGTAATCTGTTAACTGTCAAAGGATAAATCAAACTTCATAACTAAAATTTTCTAACGCTCAGCGTTAGGGATTAACACCTTAAATCTAAAACTTTTTTTCTAATGATGAATTTGGGTTTAAATGATCGCACGAAAACAAGAAAACCTCATAACCATAAGATTTCCAGTCTTTTTGCTTCAGATTTATTATTTAAAAGGTTGGAATCATTACTATTACTACATGAGAATGATGAGGGGGACTAGCCCTAATACAAATACGACAATAATAATTTTTTTCATGTTTTATATAATTGATCAACTCCGAAATACGCAACAGATCTAACTTTGCATATTTCGGAGCTACTTATTTTGATATCATCTCTTTTTCAATATGGCTGTCCAGCCTCCTCCCTTAGCTAGGTTGATTGTTTTTCTGGTATTTCTATCCACATTGATTTTTTCAATTTTATAATCTTCTGCATATCTGTTGGCATTTGCTCCATCTTTGAAAATGGTCATTTCAAAATCTCCTTCCGGAAGGAAAGAAAAGTCTATATCCAATGTTCGGGCTTTCCAGTTGTTCATGGCACCGACATACCAATTGTCTCCATTTTTACGGGCAATTGCCAGGTATTCGCCAAGCCTCGCATGCAAGGCTTTAGTTTCGTCCCATATTGTTGGTATCTGAGAAATGAACCTAGCAGTATGCTCATCTTTTTGGTATGCAGATGGAGCATCGCATAGCATTTGCAAAGAGCTTTCAAAAATGACGTACATGGATACTTGATGTGCCCTAGTACCCAGACTTATCGGACGTTCAAAATTTATGCTATGATTTTTCTCTTGCGCATTTCTCATGGCTCCCGGCGTATAATCCATTGGGCCTACGGCCATCCTGATAAATGGCAAGGTCAGGTTATGTTCCGGAGTGATGTAGTTAGCCCATTTGTTGTGTTCATTGCCTCGCACGCCTTCATAACTCAATACATTGGGATAAGCTCGTCTAAGACCTGCCGGTTTGAATGCTCCATGATAGTCTACCAACAATTCACGTTTTGCACACTCCCGGGCTATTTCCGTATAGGAGTTCACCATATACTGATCGGCACGTTGCATGAAGTCTACTTTGACTCCTTTGGCTCCCCACCCGGCATAGGTGTCTAATATTTCAGTCATGTTTTCATCCAATGGTTTCCACAGACACCAAAGGATAATGCCTACACCTTTTTCTTTTCCATACCTGATGAGTTCTTTTACGTCTATGTCGGGATTGAAACCTAATATCTCCGTAGTAGATTTTGTCCATCCTTCGTCTAATATCACATATTCTATGTTGTATGCTGACGCAAAGTCTATGTAGTACTTATAGGTTGCGGTGTTTAGTCCTGACTCAAAGTCTACACCATATATGTTGTTGGCATTCCACCAGTCCCAGGCTACTTTTCCTGGCTTGATCCAGTTGGTATTTTCGATCGCCAATGGTGATGATAACTTAAAGACCATGTCTTGCTCTATAAAGGTCTTGTCTTCATTACTGATCACAAAAAACCGCCAGGGAAAGGTACGTGTTCCGTTGGTTTTGGCAATGTACGAATGCTCTTTGGTAATGATGACATTTCGGTCTACTCTTCGGCCGGGTTGTGGCTTTATTTCTGCTACTGCTTTGGGAAACAGTGCTGACAGTTTGTTGGATGAATTACCTTGTAAGAACATGTGGGGATAGTCATAGGTGTCTGCTTCTGAATACAGAATGCGGATGGCATCGGTTGTATTGAACATGACAGGCAGTGAACAAAATTGTCCGGATGCAATGGAGTCTAGCTTTTTGTCTAAGTATAATCTCTCGTAATGGGAATACATTGATTTTTCTTCCGGAAACAAGGATCGTGTACCACTTCTAAATGTAATGTCCAGGGTTTCCGAGTTGATCTCAATTTCTCCTCGTTTTTTTGTATGAAATCTATATGCCACGCCTTCGTCATAGACTCTGAACTGTAACCCAAACCCTCCTTTGAACTTTAGTTGCAGCTCGTTGTAGACATCTTGTATTTCCTTGCTTTTATGTGGTACTACCGCGGTAATGGGTGCATTGTATGTTATTGTCTTATTTGACAAAATTTTTGGATTTTCTGCCAAAGGTTTGCCATCTACACTCATGTCTATTTTGACTTCCGGCAATACTTCCACACCATATTTGGTAACTGACCAGGTGATTTGTTTGTCTACGTTGACATTGATTGTGGTTTGATTATCTCTGGAGGATATTTTGAAATTCTGGGCTACTGTATGTTGTGATAGTCCTAATAATAGGGCTATTGTAAACAGGGTAAGTACTTTATTTGTCATGGTCATTTTATTTGTTTTTTTAATCAATGGTGTCATTGTATGTAATCAAAAGTCTTTCTTATTTAAAATATTATTCTGGCATCAGCAGCTTTACCATCACCGGGTTGTGATCGGAAGGCATTTTCTGAATGCCTTCTTTTTCATAGGTATCCCATATAACGGTATTAGATTTTACCTTGTCTTCCCAGTGGTTACTCAGAAAGATATAGTCAATCCTCTTGTAGTGATTGAGCGTATCGTTAGTTGCTGGTTTCCATGAGTTAAATGTATTGTATTGTAGAGAGTCTTCCGGAATTTTTGACTGAGTCATGTAGTATGAGTCGCTCAATAGTGCTGTACTATTCAGTGTCTGATATGCTTTTGAATCCGGGGTAATATTCAAGTCTCCCATAAATATGACCGGGAATGTACCGGCGATTTCCTTAACTTTCTGAAGTGTCAGCGTTGCACTGTTATTTTTGGTGGTTTCATTGGCATAGTAGTAGTGGGTATTGAAAACGTAAAAAACAGTTCCTACTTGTTTGTCTTCAAATTTACCCCAGGTACATACTTTGGCTTTGCCTCCATAGGCAGCCTTCATCAAGTCTTCCGGGGGTGTGTCGGGACCTCCCGTAGATAGCCAAAAGCTGCCTTGTGCTTGCAGGTTGAACTTGTCTTTTTTATAAAAAATATCGTGGTGGTGGTTTGATTTGCTATCTGGCTGGTTATCGTCACTCACCCCAAATCTCTGATAGTCAATCAGGAGTACTTCCATATCATTTATTTGATGCTTAAAGGGTTCTTGAACTCCGAAAACATCAAATTGATCAGTTTTGATCAGTTTTGCGATTTGTTCACTGCGTTCTTTCCATGAGTAACCTTTTTGACGGTCGCAATTGTTGTCATAGCGTATGTTATAACTCGCAATAACATATTCGGTAGTATTGTTTGTATCTGCCTTGCATTCTACAAATAGTAGTGATATACTGATAGCCATCACCCTTTGTAGTAATCCGATTTTAAGACTGCTTTGCTTTGTCATTTCTTGTTTCTTCAATCTCATAAAATTGTTTACTCAACGTTACCAGCTCCTTTTTTGTCTTTTTTTTAAAAGGGGATAAAATATTGCTGACAAAGGTTTATCATCTTTATAAAAACGATCTCTTCTATTTATTAACTGTATGAATTTACCTACAGTAAAAACGTAATAAATTAGTCTTTATTAAAAGCCTTTATTCTCGTTGCTCAAATAATAAGATCTTTATTTTTGTTACAACCAAAAGTATAAATAAACCTTATGGCTTACTATTATTTTAGTTGGATATACACAATCTAAATTTTCTGATCTACAAGAGCCTATTATTTATCTTCTTTTTCAAAATCAGTTTCATTAACCCAACCTGCGGTAGGATTTTCACCATTTATATAACGTTCATAAAAGTTTCTGTCTTTTTCATGAGAGTAGAGATAGTCATCAAAAAGGTAGCCTTTTCCAAACATGCGAGGATCTCCCTGCTCTATTAGTTCATTTTCCAGCTGAGATTGTAGACTGCTTGCTATTTCGGCATAACCCTCTTCATCCACCAAATTAGTGATACACTCGGGATCTTTTGTTATATTGTACAGTTCAAACCGTTTTCTTCTACCAAAACTGAGTTGCCACAGGGTAGTATCTACTCCATTCCTCCTGTCATTGATGATCCTGGTTTTGGTAGCTCCGCCATCGCAGTTCAGATACCCCGTGATTGGGTTTCCTGCTGGCCATCTGGAGGTTTCAAAATTGATCACAAACAAATAGTCCCCTTTGCGTATGCCCCTAATAGGATAGCCTACATCGTTTGGCCTTCCTACATCATGGCGTTCTTTACCAATAAGGACATGATCCCTTGATGGTGTCACGATTCCAGATTGATTAGAGAATAGGATATCAGTAAGACTTTTTCCTTGTATGGCTTGCATGCCTGATGATTTTTCGCTAATTTCTGCAACCTCCAAAAAAGTGGGAGCCAAATCGGTAAAGTTTACAATATCATCAATTACCCTTCCAGGGGTCTTTATCCCATTTTTCCACATAATTGCCAAAGGCAGATGATTGGAATATTCATAGGCTTGCCCTTTTACTCTTGGAAAAGGCATGCCATTGTCTGATGTGACTACAATTAGTGTGTTTTCTAATTCGCCTGCTTGTTCCAAAGCTTCAATCATCTTGCCTAAGTGAAAGTCAAAATATTCAATTTCGAAGGCATAATCCAGCATGTCATTTCTTACTTCTTCTGTATCCGGCCAAAAGGCTGGTACGATCTTAATATCGCTCAGCTTTTTATTTCCTTTGCTAATGCCACTACCATATTCATATTCTCTATGTGGCTCTAAGCCTCCATACCAAAAACAGAAAGGTTCTCCTGCTTTTTTTTCTTTTAAAAATTGACTGAAATTAGCTGAGTAGTCTATTGTTGACATACCCTTTGCCGGTGGGGTTGTTCTGATTTTATTGTATTTCTTGCCTAATACAGGTCTTTGGTCTCCTGCTTCCGTTAGTGCGACAACTGGCGCCAAACCTTTGGCTGTATACCCTACATGGTATCCGTTTTCTACGAGGGTTTCTGCAAATGTTTTAAACTTGGTTGGAAAATAACTCCAATGGTTTCCAGCTTCTTCTAATTGCCAAGAGTTCCGGCCTGTTACTATAATGGAACGAGATGGAGCACATTTTGCATTGGGGGTATAGGCGTTTGAAAACAACAGGCCTGCTCCTGCAATTTTATCAAATGCCGGCGTCTTTACAAACTCACTGCCATAGGCACTCAGGTGTTTGTATGTAGCATCGTCAGAGATGCAAAACAGGATGTTTGGTCTGTTTTGTTTTTCTACTGTTTCTTTTTTTTCTGTGCTTTGACAAGCAAAAACAAGCACACTCAACAATGCCATGAGCAAACTAATTTTCATCTGATTTATATGTAACATATTTTTAAATTTAAAATAACGATCGCTTTGTCTTTCTTTTAGAAAATATATGATTACCAAGTACTCGAGTTATTAATTATGTTAGATTTATAATTCAATTTATAGTCAACACAAAAGAAATTGATTCACTCCCCAAAACAAGGAACTAAATATTACTAGCATTGTACCTATAGTACCTAGAAGTCTTATCAGGTTTAATCCATATGAAAGACCAATAAAAGATGGAGCCCCCAATCAGTATACAATCTGCTCAATGATCAAATCTAAGTCTTACTCTACGATGGTAATTAGCCTAGATAGGTACAGCCGCCTTCCTGTTATAACTACCAGATAACACATTCACTAAACATATTTTTTTCTCATACCCCGTATTTCATTCAAGATGTACAGCTAAAATTTTTTGAATAGGTTCCCATTTGTATTACCTATCAAAAACATTTCGCAATAATGCCTCCAAATTTTTATCATAAACAAAGTTTTAATAATTTACTGTAATATTCTTTGCTTTTTATCCAAACCACATAGCTATATTAAACAACAAAACTGTCGCTCATTGACTCTATTTCTCTGTAAAATACTATAGAAATACTAATATTATTATTAACTAGACTTTGTTTTTAATTTGAATTAGCCGGAGCCTCATACTCTGGATTTATCCCCATCGGTACTGGAGCATTTATTTCCTTTCTCCATTCCTGAAGTTCTTTATACAACTCCTTCACTTTATCAGGATATTTTTCAGATAAGTTGTTCTGCTCCCTAATATCTGTTTCAAGATCATACAATTCGATGTCACCGTCTTCAAAATACTCATGAAGTTTCCACTTTCCTTTTCTCATAATACTACCAGGTCTCGTTCTAAACAAAGAATCCCTAGCTTTATCTTTTGCAGGATTTATACTTTGCAAATAAATAGGGAAATGCCAAAATAGAGATCTTTCTTCCAATGGTCTATTTTCAGTCAGCAATGGCAAAATTGAAATACCATCAAGGTTAAGATTTTCTTTTAAATTAACGACATCTAAAATTGTTGGAAAAATATCCAACCCACTAATAGGTGTACTATCAATTCTTGTGTCTTTAATCGCTTTTGGCCATCTTATTACAAACGGCACCCTAATCCCACCTTCATAATAAGATCCTTTTCCTGCCCTAATTGGAAATTGAGAAGAAACGCTAGCCAAACCACCATTATCGGACATAAAAATGACCAATGTATTATCTGAAATATTTAATTCATCAAGTTTGTTTAAAAGATTACCTATATTTTCGTCCATTGATTCAACCATAGCTCCGTATTTCGGATCAAACCTTTGATCTCCATCGAGCTTGTCTTCATACTTTTTTACCAAAGCTTCTTTTCCTTGCAAAGGTGTATGCACCGTATAATAGGGTAAATACAGAAAAAATGGTCGGTCTTTATTATCGGCCAAAAATTTAATTGCCTCGTTAGTTAATCTATCGGTTAAATACTCCCCTTTTTCTCCATCTTCTAAAGCTGAATTCTTATATGGACTAAAATAAGACCTTGGATGACCTGCATGTGATCCCCCAATATTGACATCAAACCCCTGCGTTAATGGATCATCACTCAAATGCCATTTACCTACAGAAGCTGAAGAATAGCCCTTTTGTTTTAAAACTTCTGCAATCGTTACAAAACTACTATCCAAAACCGTTGTATTAGGAGTAGGTATTAACTTTCTATCTTTCGCATCCCCTCTTTCCGATGACCCTACTGTATAAATTCCGTGTCTTGGCGTATTCTTCCCGGTTAAAATACAAGCCCTACTTGGAGCACAATTAGCCGCAGGAGCATAGCCGTTATAAAATACAATACTCTCCATCGCAAACCTATCCAAATTTGGTGTTTCATAAACAAGACTTCCCATAAAACCCGTATCGCTCCATCCAAGATCATCTACCAAAATAAGTACAATATTTGGCTTCTCCTTTATGTCCTTCTTTTTGCTATAACCATATAAATAAATCCCAAATAAAAACATTATCATTAAAAATGCTTTTAATCTATATATTCTAAATCTACCCATAAAAAAAATTTTACTTATTATCAATAACCCTTTTTATATATTTAACACAATAGTAATGCTTCCATCACTACCATATCTTTTTTGGGGAACGTCCCTTGGCCATAAGCAACCAAGGGACGTTTTAATTTATATTATTTTTTCAATATCTTTTTTGAATTCAATACGGTTCCTTTTTCAGTCTTAATCACGCACAAATACATCCCTTTTGTAAGTTTATCCAGTATTATGCTGTTTTTATGGTTTTTAATTAAAATCTGCTGTGAAACTAGCTTTCCATTTAAAGTAAACAAGTACACACTGGCTTCTTCTTGCCTCATGTATGATACCTCCAACACATCCGATACAGGATTAGGATAAACTTTGATATTCTCTTCAGACGAAATATCTTTCATTCCTGAATCTTTAAGCACTCCTTTTTTACCCCGTATTGCCTTAGACTGAGATCCAGTTATACATTCGCTTATCAAAACATCATCGATAAATATTTCATCGTTATTACCAGATGCATCACACCTTAATCTAAAGACCGTGTTGTTGGTGAATGGACCATTAATTGTTATCGCTTCATTATACCTAACATTGTTACTAAAATCCGTTCCACTTACCCAAGACTCAACAGTTGTATATTGTGATCCTCCGTTAGTAGAAAGTTCCAAAAAGAAGTCTTCTCCATTTTCCATACTATTGGGATAATAAGAGAACTCAAAAGAGACTTGATTTAATGTAGACAGGTCTAATGAATTCGTGGTCATGGCCGAAGCACTACCAGAGTTGTCCCTCAACCTTATACTGTATGTGCCCGTATTGGCATTGGATGCCACTCGAACAACATCACCACCGCCGTCATTCCAGTCGCCAAAACCGCTTTCAAAGCCATCCAAACTAATATCGTTGCAGGGCATAGCAGCCAAATCTGCCACTTCTTGAACTGTCAATGCCCTGGAGTATATTTGAACGTCGTCCAAAGCCCCTTGCCAATAATAATTGGCATTATATGATGTGGCTCCAATTTCTACGCTATTAGTTGCCGTATTAGTATTAATTGTTGTGGTTTCAGAATTATGGGAATCTCCAGTATCAGGCTGGTTGGTATAGTAAACCCCATCAATATAAATCTTAACGTCTTTTAATTTATCACCATCTGTAGGATCATAAGTTACTGCAATATGTCGCCATGTATTGTTATCCAAAAGTGTCACCGAAGAATCGTCATTCTGAACATTACAAGATCCTCCTTCAACCCTAACATTACCATTTTCTACCATAACATTGAACATCTGACCAGTAGCGTTGGTTCCCCATGAAACAATGGTCTTTCTTGTGCCAACATTACTTGTTTTTATCCATGCGGCAACCGTTCTAGCATTACTTCCTGAAATACCTTTGTAATTAGGTACGGTGATTGTATTATTGACATTAACAGTATAAGCGTTTTGTCCATCATATCCCGCTTCATAACTTTCAGTTCCAGAAGTTACACCGTCCCTTGAATACGATGATTCATCCTCTAAATTATTTTCATAGTTATGATGCAATTGCAAATCACCACTGCCGGCACTGTTCACGGTAATATAACCAACCTTAGTTTCGATATCCTGTCCAACAGCATTGGTTGCTGTTAATGTTACATCGTACGTCCCAGCCGTGTTATAAACAACACTTGGATTTTGGACAGTACTTATGCTAGGTGTGCCTCCAGAAAAGGTCCATGACCATGAGGTAGGTATTTCGGAAGACGTATCAGCAAAATTGACCGTTCCACCTTCAACCACAGAATTAACATCCGATGTAAAATCTGCTGTAGGAGCTTGCTGTTGTACAACATCATCTAGATCTGATCTCCAAAAGCCCCTGCCATCGGTAGAGATCGTTAGGAAGCTCTCCTGGCGGGTGACCCCATAGTAGATCTCCATTCCAGATACACGTATGGCCGGAAGCCCGTTCGAATAGTCGAT
>NZ_BAABCY010000071.1:0-13413 GCF_039539345.1 Snuella lapsa
AAACGCCTTAATGCTCTTCTTGATAGAGAATACAGAGAAAAAGTTCTTGGTTTTAAATGAAATTGCCCTGAATGGTAGCGGTGTTGGCTTGAGCTTATCCAAACAAATCATGTTATTACATAACGGAAAAATTCAAATTAAAAGCAAGGAACATGTGGGTACTAGTGTGCAATTGTTTTTATAGCTTTTAAAGCTATAAAAACACTAAAAATCCTTTCGGCAAGAAGTTTGATGTTACAATAGAAAGGCAAGCATCATGAAAAACTATTATTCCATTTCAATCCCAAAACCCTGCCATGAAAATTGGAACTCCATGACCCCAAAAGAAAAAGGACGGTTTTGTGATTCCTGTTCAAAAACTGTTATTGACTTCACAAAAATGGATGTTTTTAAAATACAAAATTTTATAGCTGAACATCAAGGTCAACGTATTTGCGGGCATTTCAAACAAACACAATTGGATAGCATAAACCTGTTTATTCCGTCAAAAGTTATAGCAACGCAACATAAATTTCATAAGCTGTTTTTATTGGCATTATTAATTACTATGGGAACAACCTTGTTCAATTGCACCAATAAGAATGGAACGAAGCAAAAAATTGATAGCATAGAAATTATTGACAATATTAGTAACCATCCTGAAAATAGAATGCAAGAACTTTCGACAATAGATAAAACCGACACAAAGCCTTTACCAAAATGTTCAAAAGCCGATTTTAAAACACCCCATAAAAAAGAAGTTTTAGAAACCGTTGTTGATGGCGAATTGGATATAGTTGAAGTATTAGGAAATATTGAAATCGTCGACCCAGTTGGAATTATTGAATATGAAGAGGAAGAAGATATAGTTTTAGGCTTTATCACAGTAGATGTCCCTCCCGAATTTAAAAACACACCTAAGAACTTAAATACTGAAGAAAAACGAAAGTATTTTTCGGATCAAATAACAAAGGCCGTTTCCAAAAACTTCACAACAACACAAGGGCACTTAGGTTTATCGGGAAAGCAAAAAATATTTGTTCAATTTAAAATTGATGAAAAAGGAAATGTTACTGATGTCAGAGCTAGAGCACCACATTCAAAACTTGAGAAAGAAGCCAAACGTGTTATTAATCTTTTACCTCAATTTATTCCTGCAAAGCAAAGAAATAAACCCACAACTATAGTTTATAATTTACCCATCATTTTTCAAATCGAAGAACAATAAATTCTCGTACTTTTGCCATGTGCAAAAGAACCTCTTAAATACCATCGATTCACCCGAAGATCTTCGGCTTTTAAACCCTGAAGATCTGCCTGAGCTTGCTAAGGAATTACGGGAGTTTATTATTAATATTGTAGCGACCAAGGAAGGCCATTTGGGGGCTAGTTTAGGCGTTGTAGAATTAACGATAGCGCTTCATTATGTTTTTAACACACCCCATGATGAACTGATATGGGATGTTGGACATCAAGCATATGGACATAAAATCCTTACTGGAAGGAAATCTGTATTTCATACTAACAGGCAAATGGGAGGTATTAGTGGTTTCCCCAAGCGCAGCGAGAGCGTTTACGATGCTTTTGGTGTAGGGCATGCATCTACCTCAGTTTCGGCTGCTCTGGGTATGGCCATAGCTTCACAACTTAAAGGAGACTTCAACAAACATCATATAGCCGTTATAGGCGATGCTTCCATTGCGGGAGGCATGGCTTTTGAAGGGCTAAACCATGCTGGCGTTACCGACGCCAATTTACTTGTCATCCTTAACGACAATGCTATTGGCATTGATCCTAGTGTAGGTGCTTTAAAACAGTATCTAACCAATGTTAAAAAAGGCACTCAAAAACGCGAAAATATTTTTGAGGCTTTAAACTTTAATTACACGGGGCCTATTGATGGCCATGATCTCGATAGTATTATACAGGAACTGAAGCGACTTAAAAGTGTAAAAGGGCCTAAATTTTTACACATTATTACTACCAAGGGCAAAGGATTAAAACAAGCAGAAGAAGATCAGGTACGTTACCATGCTCCTGGAAAATTTGATGCTATAACTGGCGAGCTCATATCTAAACCAAACGTAAAACAGCCCCCTAAATACCAAGATGTTTTTGGACATACTATTGTAGAATTGGCTACTCAAAACAAAAATATTGTAGGTATTACCCCTGCGATGCCTACAGGAAGTTCTTTAAAATATATGATGGATAAAATCCCTGATCGTGCATTCGATGTTGGGATTGCAGAACAACACGCCGTAACACTTGCTTCTGGCATGGCTACCCAAGGCCTTATCCCTTTTTGCAACATTTATTCAACGTTCTTACAACGGGCTTACGACCAAATAATTCATGATGTAGCCTTGCAAAACGTACCGGTAATTTTTTGTCTGGACCGTGCTGGATTGGTGGGAGCAGATGGTGCTACACACCATGGTGTTTATGACCTAAGCTATTTAAGGTGTATTCCCAACCTTATCATTTTTGCTCCAAGAAATGAAATTGAATTACGAAATATAATGTATACCGCCCAACTTGGCTTGCAAAACCCTATTGCCATTCGCTATCCCAGAGGCCGTGGTGTTACTATCGATTGGCAACAACCGTTTTCAAAAATCGAAATTGGAACAGGGGCGCAACTTAAAGAAGGTTCAAAAATGGCTGTCTTAAGTATTGGAAGTATCGCAAAAATCATTTCGGAAGCTATTAAAAATTCAAATGCTCCGAAATCTGTTGCTCACTATGACATGCGTTTTGTAAAACCTTTGGATGATCTGTTACTGCATCGTATTCTAAAGCAATATGATTTGATAATTACTGTGGAGGATAATTCTGTTAAAGGTGGTTTTGGTAGTACTGTTCTTGAATTTGCAGCCCAACATCATTACAACAACCAAATACATATGTTAGGAATTCCTGATAAATTTATTGAACATGGCAGTACATTAGCATTACAGGAATCCATTGGGTTGGATTCTGTTGGATTGACGCAATATATTAATACATTATTATAACTATTTTGCGTCAGAATAGCTGTTTAGAAACTGGTCTTCTGATGGCGAACTGGACACTTCCGTAATAGCCAAGACGCATGCAAAGACCACAAAGCAGATGACCAAGGCATTCAGTAGGTTCTTTTTCATTTGAGTAGATTTAAAGAGCTTTTAACCTTGTAAATCTAAATAAAACATCGTTAAAACACAAATTTTATCGATAAAAACAACAATCTTTAATTATCTCCTGAACAGGTATCTTTTTATTTACTCTACAATAATCTTGTGTGTGGATGCTTGGTTTCCAGAAAGAAATTTAACGATATACAACCCACTTGCTACATTAATTGATATAGTTTCTACAGAACTTTTAGCAAAATTAACATTAGTGCCATGTACCACCCTGCCATTTAAATCATAAATAGTCAATTGGCCATTAACACCTTGTTTCAGAGACACGTTAAAAGAACCATTGGATACCGTGGGATATATTCTAAAATTATCTGCAACCTTTTTATCTACCGATAAAGTGCTTGCATCGGCTGTAAACGTACCTGTAAACATCCCACGACCATAGGTTGTTGCCAAAACTGTATTATCTACAGTTCGTAAATTAAAACTTGTTACTTTAACATCTTTCATTCCATTTTGCGATTGATACCAATTAGGGTTAGCATCGCTGAAACTGGGTGTTGCCCAAACACCAAGATCAGTACCCAATATTACTTCTTCAGAATTTAAAGGATTTCTTAAAATTGCTCTCACTGGTAAATCGGGCAAGTCACCTTCCTTGTTCGTCCAACTTCCACCTCCATTAGCCGTGTAGTATATGCTAGGGACTCCATAATTGTAAAATGTTACAAAAATCTCATTGTCGTTAGCCCCTAACTCAACACATGAAATACTACCATAAAACGCATCACCTGTAATTTCCTGCCAAGTTACTGATGGCTTGTTGGTTGCATTCGTGATCTTAAATAACTTACCGTTATCGGTACCAACAAAAAGTGTATTTGCACTATAGGGTGACACCTTAAAAGCAGTTGCAGCACCATCGAACATTGCATCCGAAATAACAGAAGACAACGCTGAATTGGTTTTTAATTCATACCTATTGATTTGATAAATACCACCAAAAATATCGCTTCCATCAGCAAATAGGTAATTACTATCACTATCAAGTGCTGCAGGGTTTACAAACTGTCCCGGAGATCCATTTTCTATGGTATACCCAGAAGTAGTTCCAGTGGCATAATCTCTATAATAATAATTACCGTACTGAGAAGAGGTTACCATGTACTGATTGTCTATATCAATAAACACATAAGTGCCATCTCCGCCCGTCACCTCACCGGACGAACCTATACCCGGAGATGCATTATTAATTAAGTGAGAACCATTGTCCTGTGAGCCCGCCAATAGCTTTTCCGAAGCCACTTCTTGTCCGATAGCTCCATGATAAAACTGCAGCGTATTATAGTTTTTATTTCTGGCCGTAATATTAGGTGTTCCTGATAATGCCGTAGCATAATATACTCCACCGTCATTACCATTAACAGCTTTAGTTGGATCGGAAGGATCGAAAACAAAAGCATGCTGATCTGGATGTACATCACTTAATCCTGTACTAGAATAATACTCTGATATCTGATCCCAAGAACTACCAGCATCGGATGACCGAAACAAATCTATACCTCCAACATATAAAATATTATCATTGGTTGGATCTACTTCTATAAGCAAATCGTAAAAGGCCTGACCATTGGTAAAATCTTCAGCAGGTATATCGGTCTCAACATCTACAGGTAAGGTTAAATTGGTTTCTGTAGCAAAGCCATCATTGGTCATTAAAATTTCAACTGGATTTACATCTGAAGCCTTCTCTGCCAACACATATAGTTTATCTGCATCGACCGAAGACATTGCAATTTGTGTTCTTAAACCATCTGTTAACGTCTTTTTTAAAGTAAATGACGTTCCATTGGATGATGATAAAATAGCACCTCCTCCTGCCCCATAAGCATTTGAGGTTGTCGAGACCCATATTAAAGTATTATCAAAACTCACTTCTATATCATTAGGTGCATAAGTCGAGCCCCCAGGTGCTGATGGCAAGGTTATTTTTGACCAACTAGCCCCACTATTTGTAGAACGGTACATCCCATAATCTTCAATTCCAAAAAACGAAATTGGATTAGCATCTGGATAAAAAGTAGAACCCGCAGCTACGTATATTTCACTTGCTCCTCCGTTATCACGAATTTTAATATCGTTTATATGATGCACCCCTGGGGTTACGTAACTTGCTGTAACATATGAAGATACATATTCCATAGTTACATTAATACCACTTCCCAGTTGCGCTATTATAGCCTGCCCCTCTTCTTTGGAAATCATTGCCGAAGGGATCGTAATTGTCGCATCTTCACCTCCTTGTTCAATTGGTGCTCCCGTTACATTGTTTACCATTAAAACCGCAACAGCTCCAGCATCTTGAGCGTTCTTAACTTTTACCGTAAAATTACAGCTTCCCCGCTCTATTACGGCTATTTTGTTGTTTATTGAAGCACCATTGGTAAGAGCACCACATCCTTCATTGGGCGTCCCCGAACCATCATCCACCAATACCAAATCCCTAGTAACAGATGTTAAGGTTGGCCCAAATACTGCCGGAGCCAACAGGTACTCTCCAGCTACAGGCCCCGGGGTATTTACCGTAAGTCGTGCCGACGATTCAAAAGTTGTTTCACCTGTAACACCTCCAAACACCTTAGACCACGTTGTGCCACCATTAGTAGACTGCCAGACCCCATTACCTTGTACATCGCCTTGCACATACGATTCTCCGGTGCCCACATAAAACGTATTGAAATTATTAGGATCGTATGTAATACATGTAATTGATAAATTATTGGGAATATCTACCTCTGCCCAAGCAGAATTAGCATCTGTAATATCGTTATTAACCCATAAACCACCGCTTACCCCACCAGCAAACACTCTTTTACCATTGGGGTCATTGGGGTCGTACATTATGGCTCGCGTCCTTCCTCCAACGTTGTCAGGCCCCCGTTCTTCCCAATCATTGGCATTCTCTCCTGGTACTTTAGCCAACATTGCCCGTTCTTTTAGTTGCTTTTGAAGTTCAAATACCCTTTGGGATTCTGGTTTACCTGTAAACGGGTCCAAGGTAAGCTCCCATTCTCTTTCAAAATACTTATTGGGAGGCAACCGTTTAGCTTTTCTTTCTTCTTTTGTTAATTTAAGAGATGCTTTAAACGGGCTATTTCTTAAAAAATGTTCGTGCGTTTTTCTTATATCTGCTATCCTTTTTTCATTATAATCCTGTTCCTTATTGGTTATATATAAGCCTATAAAGAGCATCATCAAAATGCTAGCGAAAAAGAGTATGCGATGTTTCATTTTTAGATAGTTTAACCCGTTGTACATTTTGATAAAATTCTGTCAATTCGAGTGAATTTCACATTTAAATCGAGTAAAATTTTGTATCGAGAATAAGAATTTTTAATCTTTGAAATAGTTCTCGATACGATTTTTTTATCAACAAAACACTCGAACTGACATTTTTGAAACTAGTTTGACTCAAAATGCACAGCGGGTACAGTTTATACTTCTATAAATATAGAGAATTAACACCTTAAAATCAACAACATAAATCCATTACGCAATATTAATGCCCTTAATTTTATTAAATAGCAGGATCGCATAACTATCCGACATATTAGCAACTATACGGCAAACAGACAAGATTCTTAGGTATAGGGAATCGTTTGTTATACTATTATTTTCGGGCAATAAGTGCAATATTAGTTTATCGTAATTGGACGCATTATTGTTATAGGAATTATTAACGGCTCCTATAAAAACATTTAACAACTCAGATAAGACCCTATAGCCCGCAATTTCCTTTTCTATAACATCTTTACTCTGATACACTTTTTCGATGCTTATTTTAATGATATCATTAATTTGTGCTTCGTATTTACTTTTATCCAATAAAGCAGTGTCAAACGTCCCTTTTAAAATAGACGCCTCATACTCCATAAAAATATCTACCGCTTCGTTTATAAGCGTTCCTATAGCCAAAGCACGTAGGTAGCCTATCCGATCTGCTTTGGTTGAAAGGGCATAATAATTTTCGGGTTTAATCCTGTCCCTTATTATTTTTGACAAATACTCTAGAGCGTACTCTTCCTGTATAAGTCCTAGGTTAATACCATCTTCAAAATCGATAATGGTATAGCAGATATCGTCGGCAGCTTCCACCAAAAATGCCAACGGATGCCTTGAAAAACTTATATCACTGTCACTTCTTTTAAGCAAGCCTAATTCGTTAGCTACATCTACAAAAGCATCTTTATCACTTTGAAAAAAACCGTATTTTTTATCGGCTATGTGCTTTGTAGGTTTTTTGGGAAGTGATTCTTTGGGATATTTCATAAAAGCGCCCAGAGTAGCATAACTTAAACGCAATCCTCCTTTTCGTCCCGCTCTGTTCTCGGTAAGAATCTTAAACCCGTTAGCATTACCTTCAAAATCACACAAATCCTGATATTCCTTAGCTGTTAAATGCGCTTTGAATTTTTGACCTTCACCAGTTTTAAAATACTCGCCTACCGCTTTTTCTCCCGAGTGCCCAAATGGCGGGTTACCAATATCGTGAGCCAATGCTGCCGCAGCAACAATAGCACCAAAATCGTTAGCTTGGTAGCCATGTACATTTTCCAAATGCGGATATTTTTCCAGTACTTTTTGTCCAACCAATCGTCCCAAAGAACGTCCTACGACACTTACTTCCAAACTGTGCGTTAAACGTGTATGCACAAAATCGGTTTGCGACAAAGGGATTACCTGTGTTTTGTCTTGTAAGCTCCTAAATTCTGAAGAAAATATAACCCTATCGTAATCTACTTCAAACCCCAAACGGGTTTCGTCCTGTTCTTTTCGAATGCGTTTATTGGTATCGCCAAAGCGTTTTAAGGATAATAACTGCTCCCAATTCATAGTATAAATTTAAAGGGAGCAAGATAGCTAAATTCGACAAAACTAATTCGGCTAAATTATGGTAACATTAAAATAACATTCG
The DNA here is from genome assembly GCF_039539345.1 of Snuella lapsa. Classification (NCBI taxonomy): domain Bacteria; kingdom Pseudomonadati; phylum Bacteroidota; class Flavobacteriia; order Flavobacteriales; family Flavobacteriaceae; genus Snuella; species Snuella lapsa. Next base: position 8,083 of record NZ_BAABCY010000071.1, read on the forward strand.
ATACGATTAGTTAATATTTAAGTAACATTTTAACGGTGCCAAATAGTTTCCTTTGCAAAGTTATTTGCAACACCTTATAGTTATGAAACGTTTGGCTCTACTTTCTTTTTTATTGTTTACCGCTTTTTGTTTTGGACAAAACACAGGAATGATTGTTGGGAAAATAATGGATCAAGAGCTAAACAACGCCCCTTTAGTGCTTGCCAACGTATCTGTTAAGGGTACTGATATAAAATTGAATACAGATATCACGGGTCTATTCCTTATAGAAAATCTAAAAGATGGCGATTACACCTTAGTTTGTAGCTTTCTTGGTTACGAGACTAAAGAAGTTAAAGTTAGTGTTCAATCGGAAAAACCAGCTGAAGTAAAATTATCCCTTGGAGCAAGCAGCATCTCTTTGGATGACCTTGAAGCCATTACCAGTATCGCTCAAAAGGAAGACAAAACTTCTACTAATTAACAAAAATACCTGATCGCTTCTCTTTTCTTTTCTCTTCTTGAACTATAGAGCGGTTTCAATCAACAAATTGTATTAACAATAAAGGCAAGAAATTAGCATTAGCCTAAAACAAAAATTCCCTAACCTTTATTTATTATTTTGACAATAATCCATGTATTACAACCCGTTGTGCATGTTAGAATAAAGAACTTTTATTGAAACGAACTATTCCGAGGTACTACCTCGAATTCGTTGACCTTTATAGGAATGACAAAACACTGTTTTTGCTTTATGTCACATAACGGATAATCAATAAATTCTTATTCTCTGTATAAATTTCACTCATTTCAATTGTAAAATTCACCTGAATTGACAGAATTCCATCAAAATATGCCATGGTGGGTTGTTGCTCTTTTCCTTTTCATCATTGCTATAAAATGTGAGTTTGATTAAACTTAAAATTATCAATACAGCCAATGTTAACTTAACGTTTACCACCCCCAGTATTACGTAACATTTACATAACTTTTATGTTACCATTGTTTAACCGATTGGTAACATCCCGTTCATAGTGTGTTTCGTTCTTTGCACCAAGATAAAAACTAATAAAATGAAAAACATCACACTATTATTAATACTATTTGCAGTATCACTTTCCAATGCTCAAACTACTGGTTCTGTGGTTGGTAAATTAACCGACAAAGAATACAACAATGAGCCGTTAGCATTTGCTAATGTCCTTATAAAAGGAACAACTAAAGGTACTACTTCCGATTTCGATGGCTTATACAGTCTTGATAACCTAGAAGCTGGCAATTATATTTTACAATTTAGCTTTGTAGGTTACGAAACTCAAGAAATCCCAGTAACAATAGTCGCTGGTAAAGTCACAGAGGTTAATGTTCCTATGGGAGCCAGTGCAGCATCATTAGATGAAGTTGTTATTACTACCACTACTAAACGTGAAAGTGAAACGGCTTTGTTACTGGAGCAGAAGAAGGCAGTTGAAATTAAAACTGCCATTGGAGCTGAGGAACTTAGTAAAAAGGCTGTATCGGATGCAGCAGCAGCTACATTGAAAGTTACTGGAGTTAACAAACGAGAAGGCTCAAGTAATATTTATGTTAGAGGCCTAGGAGACAGGTATAACAACACTACTTTTAATGGATTGCCCTTACCTTCAAACGATCCTAGAAACAAAAACATCGACTTGTCTTTATTTAGTTCAGATATAATAGAAAGTGTAAGCATAGGAAAAGCTTTTTCCTCTTACATGTCCTCTGATGTATCTGGTGCTAGTATTGATATAGTGAGTAAGGAAACAACACAAAAAACACTATTTGCTGTAAGTCTCTCTACAGGGGTAAATACACAGACTACTTTTAAAGATTTTAAGCAAATTGATGGTGCTAATTGGTTTGGCATTAACACTAACACTCATCATAAAATAAGACACCTATCAACATATAGTTTCAAAAACAACTTTACTCCTAATTCAGAAACTGCAGCTCCTACATTAGGACTTTCTATCAACTATGGCAAAAAAATCACGCTATCAGACGAAAGCAACTTAAGCATCTTTTTAGTAGGCTCTTTTGACAACAAATACACATACCAAGAAGGAACTTCTAACGCTATCGTTGATGTTTATGATGATGGCTCTCTTAACGTTGGTTCAATTTTTAACACTAAAACCTATAACTATAACGCTTCAAAAATGCTGATGGGTAATATTGTTTACAAAATCAACAACAACCATAAATTAAGTTACAACCACTTATTCGTACACTCCAACTCTCAAAAAATTGAAGACTTTGTTGGAACAACTAATGATATTGGTAGAGACTCAGACGATAACAGATTGGTCAATGTATTATTACAAACAGAAATACAGAACAAGCTTTTTGTTAACCAGATAATGTCTACTCACAAATTTGGAGAAGATCTAGACCTAAATACCGCATTAAGCTACAATGCAATTTATAACGATGAACCAGATAGAAGAAAAAACACCTTTATTATAAATAATGACAACAACACTACAAGAATTTCTCAAAATGCAGTTAGGGACAACAGTAGATTTTATGGTAATTTATTTGAAAATAGCATTGTAGGAAATCTAAATATTGTTAAATATCTTGGTGAACGTTATGAGAATAAGGGAAAAATAACCTTAGGGTATAATGGCAATGTCACCGACAGAAAATTTGACGGAATTTATTTTGACCACAATTTTACCAACCCTAGAAATACATTTGTGGATATAAATAATTTAGACGCTACTTTCAATCAAACAAATTTAGATAATGGTATTTTTGGACTAGAAACTTCTCGGGGAAGAAATAGCAATGATGCAGAAACATATTTACCTCAATTATATGATGCTAAAAAAGCTACACATGCTGCTTATATAGATGCTGTTTATAAATTTACCGACAAATTCACTGCCAATGTTGGGTTACGTGCCGAAGATATTAAAATGGATGTTGAATGGGATACCAACATAAGCTTTCCTGGTTTTTCTAATAACAGTAAAATAGCATTGGATAAACAATACATGTTACCAACACTTAACTTAAAATATCAAGTTAATGAAAAAACTAACCTAAGAGTTTCTGGTAGCATAACTTATACGTATCCACAATTTAAAGAAATAGCTCCTTTCACCTACGAAGGCATTAATTATCAAGAAAGTGGAAACCCAGCCTTACTACCCTCTGACAACCTCAACGGGGAACTTAAATTTGAATTCTTTCCCAATAAAAGTGAATTAATCTCTATAGGGGTCTTTGGTAAATTAATTCAAAACTCTATTAACCGTCTAGAAAGAAATTCAGCCGTAGAAAGAGACTTTACATTTGATAATTCTGGAGATGCAACTGTCTTTGGGGTTGAGATTGAAGGAAAAACGAATGTTATAGCTACAGAGTCTGACAATGGAAAATCTCAAAACCTTACATTGGGAGGCAATGTTACATTAATGAAAACTAAGCTCAAATACAACACCGCCAATACTCTGTTTAATTATACTGGTGAAAGTTCCCAATTAGAAGGTGCTGCGCCACTTACTATAAACGCAGATTTATCGTACAGATTTAACGTTAATGAAAAAGAAACTATTTCAACATTGGTTTTCAATTATCAAAGTGATAGAGTTTACAGTATAGGCACGAACTTCCAAGAAAATATTGTTGAAAAAGGCATACCTCTTTTAGATTTTGTGTTTAGCCATAAATTTAATAAAAACCTAAGGATAAAATTTAACGCAAAAAACCTACTAAACCCAAGTTTTGAGAGATATAGAGACATTCCAGAAAAACTCACAATGAACTCATATAAGAGAGGAACTTCATTTTCCATCGGAATAGGTTACAATTTTTAAAACCAAACACTAAAAACAAACAGTGTAACCCTATAAAATCACACTAGAGGGGATATATTATAAATATGAAATAATTTTAGTATACACAAAATTAACATTAGCAAAATTTCTTAACTCAATACTAATATTAACTTCAAACTCAATTTAAACAGACTCCTTTATTTTGCTGAACGATAAAAAAACTAAGAAATTAAAATTTAGAAAAACAAAATGAAAACATTAAAAAATTTATTAATTGTAACCGTTATTACTTCTATTTTCTCTTGCTCTAGTGATGATGACAATAGAATCATAGATCCAGGCAATGGTGGAGGTGTAATCACTGAAAACGAATTGAAAGGTGAAATCTCAGAAGATGCAACTTTATCAGCTTCCATTGAATACACCTTGACAGGATCTTTTACTATAAATGAAGGGGCTACTTTAACCATAGAACCAGGTACTGTAATAAAAGCGAAAAGTGGCAGAACAGATGTTTTCTTAGCTGTAGAAAGAGGTGCTAAATTGATTGCCAAAGGGACAGCAGAAAAGCCTATTAAATTTACTTCAGATGCAAGTTCTCCCAAAGCTGGAGATTGGGGAGGCATTGTAATTGCAGGTAGAGCCAAAAGCAATAAAGGAGTTGATGTGCAATCTGAGGTTGCTGGTCTACTCTATGGCGGTACAGACGACGCTGACAATTCTGGAGAATTAAGCTATATAATTGCCGAATATACTGGTGCCAAGATCAATGGAGAACAAGAGTTCAACGGTATATCTTTCTTCGGTGTAGGCAATGGAACTGTAGTTAATAATATTGTAGTTAGCAATGGTAATGATGATGGCGTCGAATTTTTTGGAGGTAGCGTTAACGTAACCAACGTATATTGTGCTAATATAGCTGATGACATGTTTGACTGGACTGGCGGATACACTGGTACGATAACCAATGCTTTTGGTGTACGTAACGATGGTTTTGATGCAGCAACTGACGACCCTAGGGGTATTGAAGGCGATAGTAATAGCTCTGACCCAACCGCAGCCCCAATATCTACACCAACATTAAAAAATGTTACTATCCTTAACCTTAATCCAGATGTAGCACTTAAAGCTGGTGCTGAAATTAGAAGAGGAACTCAAGCGATCATCAGCAATGTTTTATTTGCTGCTTATGGGAACGCTTCTTTTGGAAACAGAATTGACACAAAAGATGATAAGGGCAACGGCTCTTTAACCATAACAAACGCTGCTTCTCAAGGAAATGTAGGTGAAGACAAAATAGGTGGTGATATTACTGGTACTGTCACTACAATCACAGATGGCATAACAGTTACAGCAGACAATACACTTACAACTAAAGCTGGTGTTGGAGCAGATTTATCTGCTTTCAACTGGGCTAACCAAAGTTTTGTTGTTACTAAATTGAACTAAAATTTAGATCTTGCGATAAACATAAAAAAGCATCCCGATTGGGTAGCCATGGTCGGAAGATTTTTTCTTCCGACTTTTTTTGTTTTATAGGGTAGAT
>NZ_BAABCY010000072.1:0-26533 GCF_039539345.1 Snuella lapsa
GAGGACAAACTCTTCGATAGGTTGGTTATTGCTAATATCACAGGATTATGACGAAAAACGGATATTCAAAAATTTTATTTATATATTTGAATAAGTTCAATCGTTTGACTATATTTTTAATAAACCCTTTTATTAAGGAAAACCCAGCCCCTATTCTGCTAAAATAATGAGTGTATACTAATTAATCCATAAATGATTTACATTCTATGACTGATTTAAAAAAAGAAACTATTGATGCCTTGAAAGAAGGTAACAAATCTGCTTTTAGAGAAGTAATAGCTTTTTATGAAAAGAGGCTCTATGCGTTTATTTTTTCCTTTACCAAATCCAAACAAACTACAGAAGATATTCTTCAAGAAGTATTTATTAAAGTATGGACAATAAAAGAAACCTTAAATACCGACTTAGCTTTCAACGCTTTTATTTACAAGATAGCAAGAAACTTGACTTTTAATCATCTAAGAAAAGTAGCTAATCAAAATGCCCTTAGAGAATCCTTATGGAAAGGCATTAATGAAATGCACGAAAGGACTGAAAACACAATTATTTTTAACGATTATGAGTTTTTGGTCAACAAACTACTAAACGATCTTCCTAAACAAAAGCGAAACATTTTCATCTTATCCAAACAACAAGGAAAAAGCAATCAAGAAATAGCAGAAGAGCTTGGAATCTCTCAAAAGACCGTTAAAAACCATCTATGGAAGACGATGCAAATCATTAGGGAAAAACTTATGCCATATCTATCCGAATCATTATACCTTTTGGTCTTCTTAGACTTATATTTTATTCAATAACACCTGCTTTTTTATCAACATAAAAAAAATTGCTTCCAAACTTGGGACTTTTTTTCTTTTCAAGTGTATTACTAATATAAGGTGGCAAAAAACACCTAAAACAATTATTGTATGAGTGAGCATGAATACATTGATGACCTCTTTAAGAAATTTGTAGATAATTCTATAGACAAGGACGAATTATATACATTCCTCGATATTATTAAAGATCCAAAATACAAAGAGTACATTACATTATTAATGGATAAACGTTGGGAAGACACAACAGTCTCTCTCGACGAAAGTAAATTACCTTCAAATAGAATCAACTTTGTTACACTATACAGAAAAGCTATAAAGCTCATTGAGCAAAGGGAATACAAAAATACCTCACAGCACATTGCCTTTAAAAAAAAGACATTCCTTAAAAACTCCTATAAAATAGCAGCCGTTATTGTTATAGCATTGGGTGTATTTTCTGTTTTTAAATATGGATCATTTGAACAGAGTTCAAATTTTGAATCCGAAGTTAAACCCGTAATAGCTCCAGATGCCATTACATTAAAACTACAAAATGGCAATATTGAAGTCATAACCGAGGGGGGAGAAAAAACAATATTAGATACCGAAGGAAATGTTGTTAGTGCCCAAAAAGGAAATCAATTACAATATAAAAACGACAAGCAAGCAAAACTTACCAAACTAGTTTATAACGAATTAAATGTACCTTACGGCAAACATTTCGACCTGTTACTATCGGACGGTACACAGGTAAAACTTAATTCCGGTAGTTCCATAAAATATCCTGTCCAGTTCATTGACGGCCAGGAACGCAAAGTATTCCTAAAAGGTGAAGCCTTTTTTGATGTTACCAAAAACACAAACAACGCCTTTGTTGTAAACACTAACGATGTTAATGTTGTTGTTTATGGTACACAGTTTAATGTTTCCTATTATCCTGAAGACCCTACCATAAGTACTGTATTGGTTGAAGGATCCGTAGCGTTGCGCAAAGAAGAAGGCGATCAAAACGATCAAGTACTACTTAAACCCGGACATAAAGCTGCCTGGGACAAAACAGAGAAAACAATAGATGTAGAACAAGTAGACGTAGAACTATATACTGCTTGGATAAAAGGCATGCTAGTGTTTAAAAACACACCTTTTAACCATATACGCAAAAAGCTGGAGCGCCATTTTAATGTAAACATCGAGGACAAATACCACCACCTTGAAAACCAAATATATACGGCTACTTTCAGGGACGAATCCATAACCGACATTTTAAATGCCTTTCAGGAAGATACACCTTTTGAGTACCTTATAGAAGGTGACAAGATAACAATTACTAAACTTAATAATTAACCTTAACCAATATGCATATGAAAAACTGACTACTAGAACCTCACTGTAAGAAAATCACAAAAAAAAAGCCCAGAAAATGCAGCCACATTTTCCGGACCAATAAGTGATTTAAAAAAAGTTAAATCATCAAACCTTAGCAAAAATATGAAAAAAACAACTATGAGTATGTTTTTCGATTCCGAAAAACTGCGTAAAATCAATTTAAAAATGAAACTTACGACACTATTTTTGTTAGTTTCGCTTCTGAAAATACAGGCTAACACCTATTCTCAGAATACCAAGATCAGCTTAGATCTGGAAAACACGAGCATACAAAATGTATTCAATACCATTGAATCTTCATCAGATTTCAGGTTTCTATATAACCACTTAAAAGTCGATCTCGATAGAAAAGTATCCATTCACGTTAAAAAAGAGCGCATTTCAGATATTTTAAAATCATTATTTGCAGACACAGATGTCTATTTCACTGTCAAGAAAAAACTAATCATTTTAAAAACCAGTAAGAAAAAGGAAGATAAAGAGGTTATCGTTGCCACACCCTTCCAGCAATCCGTAACAGGAAAAATAACCGATGCCAACGGCGTACCCTTACCCGGTGCTAGTATATTGGTAAAAGGCACAACAAACGGTACACAAACCGACTTCGACGGGAATTTCTCGCTAAACATAACAACCGAGAACGCCATCTTAGTTATTTCCTACATTGGTTATACTACTAAAGAAATACCAGTTAACAACCAAACATCCATTACGGTTAGTCTGGAAGAAAATACAGCAGAACTGGACGAAGTGGTAGTTGTTGGTTATGGTACTCAAAAGAAAGTAAACCTAACAGGTTCTGTTGTAACGGTATCTGAAGAGGATTTTGAAAACAGAAACGTTTCTAATCCTGTGCAGGCATTACAAGGTAGAGTTGCAGGTTTACGCGTAACGCAAACTACAGGAGCACCAGGTAATGAAGATGTTACATTTCAGCTTCGTGGTGTTAACTCCTTTTCTTCAGATTCCAATATTTCTTCTGTAGATAAAAATAAACCTCTTGTACTTATTAATGGCTTAGTTGGTAACATGAACGATTTAGATCCAGCATTTATAGAATCGGTTACCGTATTAAAGGACGCCGCTTCTGCTTCTATATATGGTGCAAGGGCTGCAAACGGAGTTATTTTAGTAACAACCAAGAAAGGTGCGGCAGACAAGACTTCAATTACTTATACAGGGAGAATAATGAACCAGAGTATGATCAATCAATTAGATCGTGATTGGAACTCTGTTAACTTTATGGAAAAAGTAAATGCCTGGTTGGCTCCTTATACAGGGAGATATTATTCAGATGAGGTAATCAATAATTTTAGAAACAATCCAAATTCTGACGAGTTTCCAAACTTTAACCATGAAGATTTTTATTTAAAAAATGTAACAATTAATTCTCATAGTCTTCAAATTGGAGGAACATCTGGAAAAACTAGATACAATGTAGGGGTTGGACATTGGGATCAAGATGGTATAGCTGCTGGGTTTACCTTTAAAAAAACCAATGTTTTAGTGAATCTTGAGTCTGAGGTCACAGATTATTTTAAAGTAGGAGCTTTCGTTAATGGAACTGTCTCTAAAAGAACAGAACCTTATAACGGTGAGCGTGATTATTTAATGGGTATTTTATCACAGTCTCCAACCTATAAGCCATGGTTATTGGATGGTTCGGGAAGATATACAGGTAGTAATAATGGATCACTTCCAGAATCGGTGGGTTATGCAGATGTTTCCAGTAAAAATGCCTATGCGATATCTAATAATCCAAACGCATTGACTTATGATGATCGTTTAGCAATTAATGCCAATGCCTTTGCAGATATTAAACTTTTAGATGGTTTAAATTGGTATACAAAATTTGGAGCAGACATCACCCAAACAGATTATAAAAACCGTAGACCTGTACTTAGAATGTACAGTTACCGCTCTGGTGAGTTCCAAGGTAATATGGACAATATTGGCGATGAACAGTTAATTCACCGTGTTGGTAAGCGCGAACATTATACTATCTTTTCACATTTAAATTACCAAAAGACCATTAACGAAGACCATAACTTTGGGTTAATGGTTGGTTTGAGTCAGGAAACAGACAAATATGAAACTATTGAGGGTATTCGTCGCGGTTTTGCATCACCTAATTTAGATGTATTATCTGGAGCACCTAGTGCAGGACAAACTAATGCGGGCAATATTGAGGAATTTACCTTACGTTCATTCTTCGGAAGATTTACTTATAACTACAAAAGCAAATACTTAATAGAAGCCAACTTCAGACGTGATGGAAGTTCAAGATTCCATAAAGACAACAGATATGGGGTATTCCCTTCATTTTCTGCTGGATGGAATATTTCCAAAGAGGATTTTTTAAGTGATGTAGATTGGTTATCTAATTTAAAACTAAGAGCATCTTATGGGCAAATGGGGAATGATCTGGTAGGATTGTACCCATATCAATCGGTCCTTGCATTAGGTAAAGATTATCCATTCAGTAATTTGTTACAAGGAGGAGCTCTTAGAGAAGCACTTTCAAACCCAAACATACGATGGGAGGAAACAGAAATTACAGACATTGGTTTTGATCTTGCAATGTTTAACAATCGTTTTACAATGACGTTTGATTATTATGACAAGACTACCGATGGTATTTTGCGTGTAGCCCAATTACCGCTTTCTTCAGGATTGTTAGCTCCTTTTGTTAACGAGGGTGTTGTAAATAATAAAGGGTTTGAAATTGTAACGGGTTATCAAAACACCATAAATGATTTTTCGTATGGCATAAACTTTAACATATCGGCATACAAAAACAAACTAGTAAAATTTGGAGCAAGAACATTTGATCTTAATGCCATGATTGAAGGCAAGGAAATTAACAGATACTTTATGTATCAAGCCGACGGTATTTACCAAAGTCAAGCTGAAATTGATAACGGTCCAACACCAAGATGGCCTGCAGCTCCTGGAGATATTAGGTTAAAGGATATCGATGGCGATGGTGCCATTACACCAGATGATCGTATTGATGTAGATGGTGTTAACCCTGATTTCTTCTATGGTTTTGATCTTACAGCTAAATATAAAAACTGGGATTTCTCAGCATTCTTCCAAGGGGAACAAGGTCGTAAGGTACTAGTTAACAACGAATGGTCTTTAATATTACCATTTACAGTACATGGGGCTAACCCAATTACTTGGTGGGATGATGCTTGGACGCCAGAAAACCCTTCCACAACGAAGCCAAGAGCTATTGCTTATAGTGCACCAGAAGGACAATCAATTAGAGAAGCAACAACATTCTGGTTACGTGATGCGTCTTATTTAAGGTTGAAAAACTTAAATATTGGTTACACACTGCCATCAGAATTAATGGATAAAATCTTTTTAGATAAGGTAAGGCTATTTGTAAATGCAGAAAACCTTCTAACATTCTCTGATTTTGAGTTTGGAGACCCTGAAAGACCTGGAGATAATCTTTATCCAATGTTTAGAACGCTAACTGCCGGAGCTACGATCAAATTTTAATCAATAACTATTTTAAAAGATTTTTTTATTATGAAAAAAATAAATTTAATATATAAGTCAATGTTAGCTATGGCTGTGTTAACACTTACAGCATGTGCAGACATTGATCTCAATCCCCACGATCAATTATCTGAAGGCACTTTTTGGCAAGCTGAGACAGATGCAGAATTAGCTTTAACAGGTATGTACGATCAGCTCAAGGCTGGTGAGCCTTGGGGACAAAATAGTTTTTTAAACTCATTTTCGCTGCCAGCATTAGATGCAGCTACGGACAATGCCTATACACAACATAATCGTTTAGGTCTTAGAACTGCATACCAAACTGCAATTAATTCACAGACAGGAGGAATAGTTACAGATTTTTATAACATAGCCTATAAACAAATAGCTTCATCTAACTATTTTTTAGAAAATGTTGATAATATAGAAGGTGTTGATGCCACTAAGATGAATAGATGGAAGGGTGAAGCCCGTTTTTTTAGAGGGATGATGTACTTTTTCTTAAGCGAATTTTATGGAGGTGTTCCAATTATCACAGCTGCTTACAAGTTAGACGATGAGTTAGCACCACGTGCTTCAAAAGCTGAAGTGGTTGCACAAGCTACCCAAGATTTAGACTTTGCAATTGCAAATATAGAAAATAAGCCATATGATGGTAGAGTTGGGAAAGCTGCGGCTCAAGCACTTAAAGTCAGACTTTTAATGGCTAATCAAAATTGGTCCGAAGCAGCTAGTTTAGCCAATAGCATTATAACCGATGGAACTTTTGATCTAAGTCCTTCATTTACTAGCTTATTTACTGCTCCAGAGCAGGCAGGAAACCCTGAAATAATATTTTCTATTAGATATCTTATTCCAAATGATGAACACATTGGTTCCTTAAACTGGGGATGGTGGTTAAGCGTAACACCACTTGCCAATTTTGTTGATGACTTCGAAATGGCTAATGGGTTACCTATTACTGATCCAGCATCTGGTTTTGATCCTGACAACCCTTATGATAACAGAGATCCTAGAATGAGCCAAACAGTAGATCATTTAGGGTCTGAGTTTGGATTCCCTGCTGAATATGGAGGTGAGACCTATATATGGGATGAAACTAATAGGGGACTTGCGGCTCCGCTTATGTATAATTTAAGAAAATATGCTGATAGAACTTTTCAAAACAGCGTAGGGGCGGCTAACCACTGTGATACAGACTATGTTATTCTTAGATTTGGAGAAGTATTGCTAAACTATGCAGAGGCACAAAACGAAGCCTCTGGCCCAGATGCTAGTGTTTACACGGCAATTAACAGAATTAGATCTAGAGCTGGAATGCCTGATATACCTGCTGGCTTATCTCAAAGTGAAATGAGGGATGTTATTCGTCATGAAAGACGCGTGGAATTAGCCTTTGAAGGCATTAGATGGTTCGACCTGAAACGTTGGGGAACCTTAGTGGAACGTGTTAGTACGATTGATGCCACACAGGTTCCCGTTCCATATATTATTAGCAGTAATAATGATTTATGGCCGATACCTCAATATGAAATAGATTATTACAAAGCCCGTGGTCAAGAGTTAGGTCAAAACCCCGGGTATTAATCAGATTTTTTTTCATATAGTTTTTTTGAGTGTTAGACCGGCATTATGGTTTTTTAATGTCGGTCTAATAATTAATATTCATTAATAACTCTAACGCCATGCAAAGCAACAACCAACCTTTTACCAAAACCAAAACACGCATTGCTTTTTGTGTTTCCAAACTTCTGTTACTTGTCATTTTATCCTGCCAGTCTAAAGACAAAAACAGGCAAGCAACCAAAGAGCTATCCTACACGTCTAGCAATTCTGCACAAACCGAAGTTATGTTCAATAATATATCCAAAGCGGTTGGTTTGGGTAATTTTCATTATGATAACGGTAGCTATGGCGAGTTTTTTCTTCCCGAAATTATGGGAGGTGGTGTTGCTTTTATAGATTACAATGGCGATAATTATCAGGACATGTTACTGGTAAACGGCGGGACTATGAAAGAAGGTGAAGAACAGAGTATAGATGGCCTGTCCCTCTATAAAAATGTAGAAGGCAAGACTTTTAAAGACGTAACAAAAGAAATGGGGCTTGACAATATACATGCCTATGGTTTTGGATTTACCGTTGGGGACTATGATAATGATGGAGATGACGATTTTTTCCTGGCCACCTTAACACATAACAGACTATTTAGAAACGATGGTTCAACTTTTACCGACGTTTCTAAAACATCTGGTATCTACGAAAAGAATGTCTGGAGTACATGCGCCATGTTTATCGATGCCGATCGCGATGGCCTTCTCGATATTTTTGTTGGAAACTATGCCAAATGGTCCAGACGCAAAGACCGCAGCTTGTTTTGTACCGAAAACGGAAGAACCGACGATTATTGCTCTCCCGATATGTACATAGGAGAACCCTGCTCTTTTTACCATAATAATGGCGATGGTACCTTTACCGAAGATGCCAAACAAAGAGGACTGCATATAAATGCACCAACAAAAACATTAGGAGTCGTAGAAGTAGATTATAATAAAGACGGTTGGCCAGACCTCTTTACTGCCAATGATGCTGTGCCAGATCTCGTTTTTAAAAATAATGGTGATGGCACCTATACCGAAACAGGAATGGGAATGGGCGTTGGCTTTGGTGTCGATGGGGCGCCAACAGCAGGTATGGGAGCTGCCGTAGGCGATGTAAGGAACGATGGCTCACATTCAGTTTTCATTGGTAACTTTTCAAAAAAGATGATGACCGTATTCCGTTTTTCAGAACAAGGCGTTTATGTGAACGATTCCGGACCTTCACAAATCGGAAGACAAAGCCTGCAAAGTCTTAATTTCGGGCTTTCACTATTCGATGCAGAACTCGATGGCGACCTGGATCTTTTTGCCGCTAACGGGAGTCTGCGCAATAACTAAATTCTCCCCTCTAAGAATCCCATATTTTATTTTTTTCTCAGATACCTCTCCGAATATTCTAATATTCAAAATAGGTTTTTGCGCAGTCTGACGGTCACGTATTCCTTTCAGTTGAAGAGAAATCAAAAGACATCACCCTGCTACAAAAACCGCATTTCTTTATCAACGACGGTTCAGGAAAATTTAATGACATCATAGCAAAAAACCCACCATTTTTAAAAGACCCTATGTTGGCACGATCCACAGCCTATGCCGATATCGACCTGGATGGCGATCTGGATTTGGTTATTACCGAAAACCAAGGTCCCATTCACATCATGCAAAACAATTCCAAAACTGGAAACTTCCTTAAAATTTTAGCCAAAGGCAACAACGGTAATAAAAATGCATTCGGTGCCACTATAGATGTTAAGGATTCCAATGGACTAAAACAAACACGATTTGTAAAGTCTTCCGACAGTTACCTATCCCAATCCGAAACACCAGTTACCATAGGTTTGGCCAACGCCAATAAAGTCGTTACCCTTAAAATTACCTGGCCAGACGGAAGCCAATCGTCCTTTAGCGACATCGATGCCAACAAATTCATCAAAATAACGCAAGGTCGTCAAGATTTCGAAGAAATAGCAATGCCTGTAACACCAACCATAAACTAATCGCTATGGGCAATAAATCCAAACATAAAAAATCGTTTCATCTAATAGCAAGCTTAACTATCTTACTCGTATTAAGTAGTATTCTATTAATCTATTTTGATAACTTCTCACCCACAACCATATACCTTGGCATAACCGCACTCCATATAGTAATAGGTGTCATGGTTCTTTTTTTACTGCTCTTCTTTTTGGTATTCCATCTAAAACTAAAACGCGACATCTTTTCAAAAAAACAATCGCTTACAGGTTTATTTACCCTATTAGTAGCATTAATTTGTATCCTTTCAGGGCTTATACTCACCTTTTTTGATATAAGTAATAATTTAAATTGGATTAAGATCTTACACCCTATTTCTGCAGTATTAACTTTGTTTACTTTCTTTCTTCACGATTCCTTTAAAACATCTTTAAGTAAATTAAACAATCGCTTAAAAGAAAAACAACCATTTCCAAAAACACAAACCATCCTTTCATTAGGACTCGTTTTAAGTTTATATCTTATATACAGTTACGCTACCAAAGAAGACACACCACAATACGTAGCCCTTACCCCCGATATCATGTCTCCGGGAGAAGCCTTACCTAAAGACCATAAATCTATCGATCCTAAAATGTTAGACGGCTCCCCTAGTTGCGGCACAACCAATTGCCATCCAGACATCTATGCACAGTGGAACGAATCCATGCATCACTTTTCGTCATTTAACAATCCGTACTACCGTAAATCTATCGATGTACTAAAAAGTTCTGGCGAAGGAGCCTCTACCCGATGGTGTGCTTCCTGTCATGATCCATTACCCCTGCTAACTGGAAGCATGAAAGATAATTTAGAACATTTCGATCCCGATTCGCATATCGCCCAAGCAGGTATCACCTGTCTGTCCTGTCATGCCATTCAGGAAGAACCACACGTTAAAGGCAACGGAAAATACCTTATGGATCAAGTAGCAGCTTTCAATAAATTGGGAGACCCCATGCCTTCAGAAATTCATAAAACACTATTAAGTTCAAACCCCGAGCCCCACGCCAAATCATTGATGAATGCAAACTTGCAATCAGAAAAATTTTGCTTAAGTTGCCACAAAGTATCCATTCCCCCAGCAGTTAACAACTACCGATGGAAACGCGGCCAAAATCAATACGACAGTTGGCAACGCAGCGGTGTTTCTGGAAATAATGTTAGATCATTCTATTTCCCCGATCAACCCAAGAATTGTATTGGATGCCATATGCCCAACATCCCTTCAAACGACAAAGGTAACGATAACGGTTATGTAAAAAGTCATCGCTTTGCAGCAGCTAATACAGCCGTTCCCCTAAAAAATGGACACCACGGACAATTAAAGGCAGTTAAAGCTAACCTTACTAGTGGTATTGCCGAACTGGATATCATTAAAGTTAAAATTAATGGTAAAGAATACAACCCGACCGAGCCAATACCTCCCATGACCGCTGGCGACGAGGTGGCTATAGCACTTTTAGTCAACAATCGTAAAGTAGGTCACCGTCTTCCAGCTGGTACCAACGATACCAACGAATGGTGGCTGGAAGTTCAGGCAAAAGACAAAAAAGGAAATACCGTGCTCGCATCTGGAGCTATGGATGCCTTGGGACAAATTGATAGCACGGCCCATTACCTTAGAGCCATACTCATTGACAAAAAAGGCAATATTATTGACAAAAGAAATGTTAATGAGATGTATGCCGCTGCATACAATAACACCATCAATCCAGGATCTGCCCATCTCGTAAGGTATAAATTTAAGGTGCCAGAGGGCATAACCGTTTCCGACATTAAAGCCAGCTTAAAACAACGTAAATTTAACTGGTACTATGAGAATTTAACCTTCGGTGGCGTACAAGAAGGCCATAACTTAGGAGATCCCGTAAAAGTTGGTAAAAAATGGTTGCTTTCCAATCCAAAAAAACCAGATATCCCAATTACAACCGTAGCAACAACTACCAGAAGTGCCGATAAAGAATATACAACCGCCGCTCCCCTTTGGAAGCGCTGGAACGATTACGGTATAGGACTCTTCTTCGAAGGGGACGACAAAACGGCTTTTATGGCCTTTTCAAAAGTAGATAAATTAAGACCCAATACAGAAGATGGCGCCGTTAACATGGCCCGGGTTCTTATTAATGAAGGATCAATTACAGAGGCCATGGACATCTTAAACGAAAGCCTGGTCAAATACCCAAACAACAAAAGACTCCATTACTTCTTAGGAAAAGCCTATCAATCTCTGGGTGACTACGAAAACGCCATCACACATTGGATGCTGGTCTATGAAAAGTTCAAAACCGATTTTAAACTACTATTGGAAATCAGCAATGCACACTATTTGCTTGGCGAATATGAAATTGCCGATTCCTTTACTACACAAGCCTTAGCCGTTGATCCCGAAGATTTCGGCGCTATCTATCAACAACTATTAATATACCAGGCACAAGGCAAAACCGAACTGGCAGAAACATGGAAAAAGAAATACCAGTATTATAAAAGAAACGAAAAGGAAGAATTCGTTATCGCCGATTTTCTGGAAGCCAACCCGCAAATTAAGATCGAAAACAACCACACACATTACCACGATTTACACAATCAAATAAAAGTAAACTCTAACGAACCATTAATACAATAAATTCTATTTAATGAACAGAAAAAAACGGTGGCTTATAATCCCCCTTAATCTTTTAATAGCTGGGCTTTCCTATACCCAAGAAGTATTGACCAGTCCCGACAACCAACTAACATTCCATATCGCCCTCTCAGAAAAACCAGAAGCAGGAGCCAATATTGCCTCCTATGCCGATGGTTCCCACCTGTATTATAAGGTGTCTTCAAACGGACGGACAATCATTGATCATTCACCCTTAGGGCTTACCTTAAATTACGCCGATTTTTTCAATGATCTGCAATTTAAGTCCAATAGTAAAATAGAACCCAATAAAGATTCCTACAATGTAATACACGGCAAGCACACCAAAATAAACAGTATCTATAATGAACGTCAATACGAATTTATAAATTCAGACAATCAATTATTAATCATTAAAGTAAGAGCATACAACGAAGGCATAGCCTTTCGCTATATTTTGCCCGACAACTACACCAAAGAAAGACGTGTTTTAAATGAATATACAGGGTTTAGAATCCCTACAGACGGCAAAGCTTGGATAGCTCCATACAGCGGCCCTACCAAATGGAAACCAGCATACGAACTCTACTATACAAATGGCAGTAAGGTAGCACAACCTGCTCCCGAAAAACCAGGATGGGTCTTCCCTGCCTTATTTCAAGTTAACAATGAAAAAGATTGGGTATTAATACATGAAGCTGGTTTAGAGAGCAACTACCCTGGTACGCACCTTGGCAACGATTGTCTTGATGGTGTTTATCGGATTGCTTTTCCCGACCCAGGAGAAGCCTTAGGGATGTATAAAGCCATCCCTTCATTTACCGGCCCTTGGGAAATGCCTTGGCGCGTTATAGTTACAAATAAGGAACTTTCAAAACTAGTAGAAAACAATATAGTTTTAGACCTAAACAAACCAGCCAGACCATTACAAGACACATCCTGGATCAAACCCGGACGGGTAAGCTGGGAATGGTGGAGTACCCAAGTAAGAGAACGCGATTTCAATCTCAACAAAACATTTATAGACTTAGCCGCCAATATGGGCTGGGAGTACTGCCTTATTGATGCCAATTGGAACGAAATGAAAGATGGCACCATAAATCAACTTATTCAATACGCAACCAATAAAAACGTTGGAATCTTTCTCTGGTATAATTCCGGTGGCCCCCATAACTATGTTTCCGAACAACCTCGCGGTCGCCTGCATGATCCGCGTGTGCGAAAAGAAGAATTTGCCAGAATAAAATCCTGGGGAGTAAAAGGCATAAAGATCGATTTCTTTAATTCCGACAAACAAGTTGTTATTCAACAATACCTCGACATTTTAGAAGATGCCTTAAACCATGAACTACTCGTAAACTTTCATGGTTGTACCGTACCACGGGGTTGGAGCCGTACCTATCCCAACCTTTTAAGTATGGAAGCCGTAAAAGGAGAAGAAACCTATGGCTTCGGAGCAGAATTTCCAGAAAAAGCCCCCTCCTATAATACAATTATACCCTTTACTAGAAATATAGTAGGTCCAATGGACTACACGCCTGTAGGCTTTACAAAGCACACCTTCCCCCATCTTACAACCAATGCACATGAATTAGCACTTACCATTGTATTCCAGTCCGCCCTACTCCATTTTGCCGATAGTCCCGAAGCCTATTCAAAGCAGCCGAAAGAAATTATACAATTTTTAAAGGACATACCAGCACAATTTGACGAAGTAAAGCTTATAGATGGCTATCCCGGTACCCATGTAGCCATAGCCAGAAGAAAAGAAAACAAGTGGTACATAGGCGTGATCTCTGGACAATCAAAACCACTTCAGCTACAGTTGGATCTATCATTCATTAAAACCAAAAATGCCAAACTCATGGAAATTAGCGATGCAAAAGATGGTCAGTTTTCATTCAAACAAAACAACATAAAACAACAACCCCATACATGCAATCTTCAACCTTATGGAGGCAGTGTATTAATCATCAACGAACAATAAATTAAAAAAGTACAGCTATAAAATGATAAAAACAATAGTATACACGTTTCTATTTTTAATTACCTATAACATGGCAATCGCCCAAAATAACTTCAACCACAACTATTCGCAAACAGTTGTTATGAAATTATTTCTATCCAAACCAGATGGTCAAGGAGGAAGTATGGTGGCCTGTAACTTCGAAACAGCTCTAGAATTAATAAAACAAGCCGATCAATTAACACTACAAGCCCCTAAAATCATCTATCTGGTAGGTTGGCAGTACAACGGACACGATGATAAATATCCTGCCT
Organism: Snuella lapsa; assembly: GCF_039539345.1. Taxonomy (NCBI): domain Bacteria; kingdom Pseudomonadati; phylum Bacteroidota; class Flavobacteriia; order Flavobacteriales; family Flavobacteriaceae; genus Snuella; species Snuella lapsa. The sequence continues at coordinate 14,211 of NZ_BAABCY010000072.1, forward strand.
TTTTTGAAGTAAACAAAGCCCTAAAACGTCCTCAGGACCCTACAGCACAAGCCAGTTTATCCTGGTTAATACAAGAAGCAAAAAAATACCATACCACAGTTAGTCTACATATTAACATGACCGATGCCTACGACGACAGTCCGCTTTGGGACACCTATGTAGAACACGATCTGATCTCAAAAAATAAAGACGGTTCGCTCATGGTAATTGGTAATTATAATAACCGTAAAGCCTACCAAATTAATTACCGTAACGAATGGCATGCAGGCTGGACCCAAAAACGTATCGACAGCCTTACAAACCTCATCCCGGAATTAAAAGAATCCGGAACCATTCATATCGATGCCTGGATAGCCCGGGAAAGTAAAGGACACTACGAAAGCCTGGTAACAGAATCCGATTACCAAAAAAAAGCCTTAGAGTATTGGCGTGATAAAGACATTGACGTTACCAGCGAATGGGTCATGGACTATATGACCGGACTGGTGCCATATGCCTGGCATTTTAATGCCCGTACACAACAGGATTATTTGGACTATCCGGCCAATGTATATACCGGAAGCGGAATAAACCCAGATGTTAAATACAGTGATTTCGACCTGGGATTTCTTTTTGGTCAGAGTATGTATGGAGAAAGCCTATGGCCTTATTCACATAAAAATGATGATGAGAAAAAGCATTGGGACCAAGACTTTGCCCAAAAATTTTATTTAAACTGCCTCCAATATTTCTTTTTAAACAACCTCACAAGAAAAAGAGTTACAGGAAATGGTAAAAACCGAAAAGCCTTGTTCTCTAAAGGAGTCGTTACCTCTTTAAAAGATAGTACCGTTAGTAAAGGAAATATCTATTACAGACAAAAAAACACAGTCCTGTTTCCCGTAATCTGGAAAGACGAACCCATTCTAGCAGCCTATAGTGATGTTACCATAACCCAAAGCTTCCTACTCGACGACACTTGGAAATATTTTAATACACTGGGCATATTCGAGGTAAGTACTTCGGGGCTCAAGCAAACAGATAAGATCAAAGTTAAGAACGATCGCATACAACTAACACTTAAAGCCGGACAGCCTTATATGATAAGACCAATTAAAAACAATTAATAATGTCATAAATTTTTAGTTTCTTCATGTTCAGAAAACCATAAAACTTTAGCAAATGAAACATAAAGGAAGAAGACAATTTTTAGGAAACCTATCAACATTGGCGATAGCCGGAGGCACCTTACCCTTACTCACAGCAGCCACAAATAGGCCAAAGGAGACCACAGCCCCGTTCAGCTTCTTGTGTCCCCCCTACCTTCAAAATAGCACTGAAAATTCGGTACACATTCTATTTATTACAAACAATAATGCTCACAGTTGGATAGAATATGGGGAAACCGATCTGGATCTAAAAGCCGAATCATATCTGGATGGATTTGTACAGGCTAACAATACATTAAATAGCATACAGCTTAACAACCTAAAACCGGGAACAAATTACAAATACAGGATAATAAGCCGGGAGATCGTAAAGTTTGATCCTTATGATCTCGTCTATGGAGAAACCATCACATCCGATACATTCGAATTTAACACCGTAGATTCGAATGCCAATAGTGTGTCCTGTCTTATCCTTAACGACATTCATGATCGTCCCTATTCCTTTTCCGACCTGTTGTCGCTAAACAAGGATACCAACTATGACTTCGTAGCCCTCAATGGAGATATGTTCGACTATCAAACGGACGAACAGCAATTGATCGATCATCTTATCGCGCCCTGTACGAGCCTGTTTGCCAGCGAAAAGCCGTTTATCATGATACGTGGCAATCATGAAACGCGTGGTAAATTTGCCAGGAACATAAAAGACTACTTTCAGTTTCCGGAGCAGGAATATTATTTTTCCTTTAAACAAGGTCCGGTACATTGGATCGTTTTGGATTCGGGAGAGGACAAGGAAGACGATACCCCCGTATATGGTGACATTGTAAATTTTGATGACTTCAGAGAACAACAGGCCAAATGGCTGGACGTCGAGCTACAAAAAAGCGAATACAGCAACTGCAAGTACAAGGTCGTTCTAATGCACATTCCGCCTTTTCATTCCGGTGACTGGCATGGTACTACTCATTGCAGGCAGGTATTTAATCCGGTGTTTAAAAAGTACAATATAGATATGGTTATTTCCGGGCATACCCATCGCTACGGTGTACACCCTCCCAACGATGACCACCCTTATCCTGTCATTATTGGTGGTGGCCCAAAAACCGGTTCCCGTACATTAATCCAATTCCATGCAGACCAGAACAATCTTGAAGTTAAAATGATACGCGATGATGGAGAAATGGTCGGTCAATACAAACTTTAATAACACCATAATAATGAGCAATAAAATTTAACCCTTTATGTGTGCTATAATACATTCTCGACTAGTAACTAAAATAAGACTGATTTTAGCTTTTGGTCTAATATCCGCATCAAATACCCATGCACAAAATCGGGACACCCTATATTTTGATGCCTCAGGCAATCAGCAACATATTAAATGGCAACACCGTTATGATCAAACGCTGACCTTGAAATTATTCATGTCGCAAGCCGATTACGAGGGTAAACAAAAGCGAAAGGACAATGGCAAGACGAAAGTATATGTCAACTTTGAACAAGCACTCGACATTATCAAAAAGATCGACAACCTTACTTTAGGTATGCCTAAGATTATTTATTTGGTAGGATGGCAGTATAATGGACACGACTCCAAATACCCAGCCTTTTTTGAAGGCAACAAAGCACTAAAACGTCCACAGGATAAAAATGCCCTAGAAAGCCTTAAATGGCTTATGGAAGCTGCTAAAAAGTATCATACCACGGTGAGTATCCATATTAATATGTTCGATGCCTACGAGGACAGTCCGCTCTGGGACACCTATGTAAAAAACAATATCATAGCACGCCATACCAACGGCAACCTGCGAAGAGGCGAATGGGGTTATCCCATTAGTTATGCCCAAGAATGGAAAACAGGTTTTGCTCAAAAACGCATTGACAGTTTATGTGCACTGCTTCCCATTACAGAGGCAGGAACCATTCACATTGATGCCTTCCATACCTGGCCACCAATAGGAGAAGAAGGCCCTGGAAAAAGACCGTTCCTAAAAGCCCCTACAAGCCCATTCCTTAATTTTTCAATACAAGATGAAACCCAAGCCCAGAAAAGCATATACAAATATTGGGCTTCAAAAGGCATAGACGTAACCAGCGAAGGCGCAACCTTTTTACGCCAAGATGCCTTTGAAGGCTATCAACCAATGGTTTGGTGGGTAGATTGGGGACTCAAAGAATACATGAAATGGCCAGCATCATTTTATACAGGTGGCGAAGACAGAAGCATTAACGGAAAACTTTTTGGCTCCAGCATGCACGGCGAAGATATCATCATGAAAGACCCCGAAAACCTCTCAGGATTCAAAGCCCAGTTTTGTACATCTGCTATCATATGGTATTATTTAAATAGACTAGAACGTCAAAAATATGTTGCAAACGATACAGCAAAAAAAGTATTTTTCTCAAACAATGTGGTTACCGCTGTTGCAGGCTCAGAATATACCATTACAAAGAACAATAGAATTCTGGTTGAAAATGAAAATGTATTCATCCCTGCACTTTGGATAGATAACACAACCATTATTGCCTATAGCAAAACAGGCTATAAAAACAAAACATGGCAACTCCCCAAAGACTGGCATCATGTCACACAAGTTACTATTGAAGAAATAAGCCTTAGTGGTCAAAAAACCATAAACAACCATAAAACACCAAACGGCCAATTGAATCTGAGCTTAGCCCCCGATCAAATACTACTAATAACACCAAAAAGATGAGACCACTACATTTTTATAAAATAGCAATTACACTATTACTCATTGCTACAACCGGTTTTTATAATTACGCCCAAAAACCAAAACAAATCATCAATGTACGCGATTATGGTGCACTTCCCAATGACGGCAAGGACGATACCAAAGCCCTGCGCAATGCCGTAAAAGCAGCCATAGCACAACCGAATAGCAAGTTACTGCTTCCTGCAGGACACTACCATATTTCCGACCCCCTGGCATTAAAAATACAAAGCGATGCCCTATCGGGAAAACTGGGCAAAAACCCACAGGATCAGCTGTTCGTTCCCAATAAAGAATATGCCATTGGTTTGGATTTTAACGGTGCCAAAGACCTGGAAATACAGGCCAAAGACGCACTACTTATCTGCGACGGTTGGATGGAGCCCTTGTCCTTTCGAAATGCAAGGAACATTAGCCTTAATGGCATCACTATAGATTATAAACAACGTCCCAATAACCAAGGAGAGATTGTTAATATGGGAACCGATTTTGTAGATGTGACATTTACCAAAGAAGAACACTTAGCTAAAGATCAAATCGTTTTGCGTATTATGATCTACGATAAAACCAAGCAATCATTTTCTGGTGCCGGTGTGTATTACAAACGTAAAGAACAGATCGCTCCAAACACGATGCGATTTTATGGTAAAGACATTCGCAACCAATCCAAATTGGGCAATATGCTCATTACCTACTCAGGTTTTCATTACCGTCCCGCCATCCTTATCTATAAAACAAAAGACATTGTTTTAAACAATGTTACCATTAACTCCCAAGCTGGTATGGGTATAGTAGGACACCTAAGTGAAAACATAACCATGAACCATCTTAAAATAGTACCAAACCAAGGACGTTACGCCTCTACAAATACAGACGCAACCCATTTTGCTACCAATAGAGGTTTCATAAAATTTAATGCTTGCGAGTTTGGAGGTCAGGGTGACGATGCTACCAATGTACATACCTATTACACCTCGATAGCTAATAACGACCCGAATACAAAACAATGTGATATTATGGTAGACCGTAAAAACTATACACACTCCTCATATTTAGATGAACCCCAGGCCGGAGATGTTTTAGCTATCATTAACAAAAATACGCTGGAAGAAAAAGGTTATGTAAGAGTACGTCAATTTTGGACCAATCCGCTTCAAGATAAAGTAAGAATCGAATACGATGGAGAAATTCCAAACGATACCGATAATTATTATCTCATCAATATTACAACAACCCCACAATTAGAATTTAAGCATTGTATTGTCCGTTCTCACCGAGCACGGTCGGTTTTGGTTAAAACAAGAAAAGTCCTAATCAAGAACAATACCTTCTCTAACACTACAGGAACCGCAATTCACGTTGGAGCAGAAGGTGACTGGGGAGAAGGCACCGCCTCCGAAGATGTTATTATTACAGACAATGTATTTAACAATTGTGGATTGGGTGGTCCCAACGATGGAACCATAGAAGGTGCCTCAGCTGTAGCCTTGCACGTTAAAGCTCCCAACAAGAACATACCAGGATTACACAAACGTATCTTAATAGAAAACAATGTCGTAAATGGTGGTAAACATGCCATCGTTATTAAAAGTTCAGAAGATATTACCATTCGCAACAATGTATTCAACAACCTAACTAACGCTCCTATTTCTGTCGGTACCACAACCCGCTTAAAAGCCTATAACAACCACGGAACCAACACCATAACCATAGGTAACGATCAACCTACTTTACCTAACCAATATTAACTTAAAATGATCCATTTAATAATATGAACCTCACCAAAACAATAGCAAAAACGTACTTATTAATTGTTTTACTAGCATCCTGCCAATCTGGTAAAGAACCCCAAAAAACAACTAATAAAAGTATTTACAGTACACATCCGGCCGAAAAATGGGAAGATGCCCTTATAAGCGGCAATGGTAAAATGGGCATTATGGTTTTTGGACAACCCGAAAACGAACAAGTTATCTTTAACCATGAGTTTTTATACGAACCCATAGGCAGTGAAGCAGTAGAACCACCCAATATTGCAAAATACCTTCCAAAAACCAGAGAACTGCTCATTAATGGCAAATATGAAGAAGCCATTAAGTTTTCAGTAGAAATGGCTAAAAAAGAAGGTTTTCCAAAACTATTATGGACAGATCCCTACCATCCCGCATTGGTCATGAAGATCCACCAACCACAAGAAGGTAGCATCGAAAACTATAAAAGAGCCGTTGATTTTGAAACAGGTGAAATTTCAGTAAGTTGGAATAGTAATACCAATAACTTTTCGCGACACGCATTTGTTAGCAGGGCAGACAATATCATTGTACAAAAACTTAGCAGTAGTGCACCAATAGACTGCTCCATTGTCCTTGAAATGCAAGGTGCCGAACCAAAAGATTGGGCTACCAGAAAAGAAATCCCATACGGAGTTTCAAATTTACAACAATCAGCAGGCCCTGAATGGCTTACCTTTAGACTCGACTACAACTTAAATAAACGCGGATACGAAGTAGTAACAAAAGTTATCAAAACCAAAGGTGATAACCTCGCTAAAAACGATTCCATAAGTATAAAACAAGCCCAAGAAGTATTACTTATAAGTAAAATTGTCCCTTTAGAAGACTTTAGCCAAAGTCAATTAGAAACCACCAAACTAGCAATTAATAGCCTTGGCACCAATTACAAAGAACTTCTTGACAAGCACGCTCAAATTCACAGTAACATATTTAATCGCTTGAACTTTACAATTTATCCAGCCGATGCCCCTCGCCATTCGGTTGAAGAACTCATCAATGAACAGGAATCCAACCCCGATAAAATCAATCCAGAGTTTTTAGAGGCTATGTTTAACATGGGAAGGTATGCCTTATTATCATCCAGTGGCGATAACCCACCTAATCTTATGGGCATATGGAATGGCGCCTGGCGTCCTGCATGGTCTGGCGATTTTACTACCGATGCCAATATCAATCTCCAGATCTCATCCGCCAATATAGCCAACATGCCAGAAGCCATAGACAGCTACATGAAAATGCTAGAGCGCATTGCTCCCGATTGGGAAACAAACGCAAAGAATATTTATGGCTGTAAAGGTTACTTAGCAGGCACAAGGACTTCTGGACGCAGAGGTTTACACACACATTTCAACGTGCCATTTCCCGGACATTTCTGGCTGGCAGGTGCCGCCTGGCTACTCAATCCTTGTTACGAGTATTACCAAGTGTCCGGTGACCGCGAATTTTTAACCAACCGCCTACTCCCAATGATGGAAAAAACAGCCTTGTTCTTCGAAGATTTTCTTGTTGAAAAAGACCAGAATGGCTCCCTTATTTTTGCACCATCATACTCACCCGAAAACAGCCCTGCCAATATTGATGTACAAGCTTCGGTAAATGCGACTATGGATATTGCGGCTGCGAAAGAAGCTATAAAAAACCTTATAAACATCTACAATGAACTCGGCATTAAACCCGAAAACAAAGCAAGACTAGAAACGCTATTAAAACATTTCCCTCCATACCTAATTAATGAAGATGGTGCATTAAAAGAATGGAGTACGCCCGATCTGGAAGACAATTACAACCACCGTCATGTATCGCACCTATACCCTGTTTGGCCCGGTCTCGAAATAAACCCCGAGGAAACCCCAAAACTCTTTGAAGCTTCAAAAATAGCGGCATTAAAACATGGATCGGGTAATGAATCCGCGCACGGACTGATGCATATGGCCCTGATTGGTGCGCGATTAAAACAACCGGAATTACTTTATAAAAACTTACGCTTTATGCTATCCAACAAGTTTATCTATAAAGGGTTATTTACTTCCCATAACCCCAATTTAAAAATATTTAACTCGGATGCACTGTGTAGTTTACCAACCGTCATTAATGAAGCCCTCGTTTTTTCACGTCCTGGATTTATCGAATTACTACCTGCCTGGGGCGAACAAATAAAAACCGGTAAGATCACAAATATATTGTGCCGCACCCAAGCTATAATAAAAGAACTGGAATGGGATTTTGAAAAAGGTGTTATTACATGTACCATACAGTCTAAAAAAGCCCAAGACATTCAGTTAATGATACGCCATTATGATACTACATGGACAATAGATGACAATACTGCGAACAATATCACAAAAAAAGGAGAACCGCTTACCATACCCTTTGCTAAAAACGACACAAAAACATTAAAAATATCAATAAACAAGTAATAAGATTAAAGTTCAAAAAAAGCGCAAAATCTAATAGATTTTGCGCTTTTTTAATGTCTTATACCTCTAGATCCCACTCCTTATTTTTCTTCTCCCTTTATATGGAATACCCAAGCATAGGTTTTATCGTTCCATCTGTTTAAAACAGTTTCCGGAATGCTAATGGTTAAACCTTTCTGATTATCAAACGTCCATTCTAAAACCGTTTCATTACCCAATATATTTATGGAGGAATCCGTTTCCGGTTTTACATGGTTTAAAGTTAAATTAGCTTCCGGTTTCTTTAAAACGGCGACATACAAATCATTGCTTCCCTTTTTCTTTATAAAACGAATGGCTTCACCCTGTTTATAATGGTTTTCAAAACTCTCCGTTTCATAAACAGCTTCACCATTGACTTTTAACCAATTACCTGTTTCCTGTAAACGCTCCACACTGGGTTCTGGAATAAGACCTTCAGCCGTCGGCCCTACATTTAAAAGGTAATTACCTCCTTTAGCCACAACATCTATGAGGTTATGGATAAGTGTTTCGGCCGACTTCCAATTATGGTCATCCTTTTTAAAGCCCCAGGTATCGTTCATAGTCATACACGATTCCCAATCCACTGTAGCCTTGGTTTCCAGTATCTCCTGTTCTGGCGTTCCAAAATCGCCTGCGTAATCAGCATCCTCTTTATTCATACCTTGCATACCTTGACGTCCTTTATCCACACGATTATTAACCAGAATGTCCGGTTTCAAAGAGCGCACATATTGGTATAAGGCCTGTCCTTGTTCATGCTTAAATTCATTAACCCATTCGCCATCAAACCACAAAATGGCTGGATCATAATTCTCTATCAATTCCTTTAGCTGCGGTTTCATATAATGCTCCAGATAATTGGCAAAATGTGCACTATTATCCTCCCGTTTATTCGGATCATCCTTTAAATAGGAATATACCTGGGCATCTTTATGATGCCAGTCCATAATCGAATGATACAACCCGAACTTAATCCCATACTTTTTACATGCCTCAGAAAGTGCTTTTAATACATCCTTTCCATAAGGCGCAAAATCAACCATATCGTAATCTGACACCTTCGAATCCCAAAGTGCAAACCCATCATGATGCTTAGATGTAATTACCAAATACTTCATGCCAGCATCCCTAATAAGTTTTACCCAGGCATCAGCGTCAAACTTTACAGGATTGAAGGCTTTAGCAAAGGCTTCATAGTCCTTAACAGGAATTTGTCCTCTCTGCATGATCCACTCCCCTATGCCCTTTACAGGCTTCCCTTGGTATTCACCAGCTGGGACAGCATAAACACCCCAGTGGATAAACATACCATAGCGTGCATCCCGCCACCAAGTCATCCGTTTGTTGAAATCTGCTTCCGATTCCTCCAAATAATTAACCGTTTTTACCGGTTCTTCTTCTAAAGGTGCTGTCTTTTTCTTAGACTGACAGGACACGGTAAGTACCGTTAACACGCATAATGTAATAAGATGTTTCATATTGATTATATTTTAGATACCCGTTATGCATTTTAACAAAAATCTGTCAATTCGAGTGAATTTGCGAAACTAGTTCAATCTAAAATGCAAAATAGGTTTTATATTATTTTATCTCTTAATCACTGAACGCCGTTAAGCACTCCATCCAGCCATAGTTTTTGATTGGCATGCAAATCCACATCAACCGTCTTCCCGGCATATTTGATGCTTACCTTCTGATCTCCTTTGGATAGCAAGCCCACTTTTTTAAGTACTCCGGCCTCCCATACCATATCAACTTCAACATTGCCTCGTGCTTTTAATCCGCTTACGTTTCCTGTTTCCCAATTAGACGGGAGGGCTGGTAATAATCTAAGAAACCCTTCGTGCGACTGTAATAATAATTCGGCCACACCGGCGGTATATCCAAAGTTTCCATCTATTTGAAACGGCGGATGCTCGTCAAACAGGTTATCGGCAATCGAAATTTGAAAAAACTTTCGGATATTGTCCTCAGCAGCAGCAGGATCTAATAAACGGGCATTAAAATTAATCATCCATGCCCGGCTCCACCCAGTACCGGCACCACCGTGCTGCAAGCGAAAATCAATAGTCTTTTGGGCTGCCTTAAAAGCTTCGGTATCCGCTTCGGTTATCTGTGTACTGGGATGCAAGGCGTATAAGTGTGACATATGCCTGTGGCCTTTCTCTGGTTCGTCATAATCGTCATTCCATTCTAAGATACGTCCATCTTTTCCAACAACCACTCCTGGGAACAGATTGTCTTTTTTAGATTTAACCTCTTTAGTAAAATCATTGTCTATATTCAAAACTTCCGCAGCTTTCAAAACATGATCAAAAACTTCGTTAATAATCTGATGTCCCATAGCTGCACCATAGGATATAGCGGCAGGCTTCCCGTCTTTAGCAGTATACGAGTTCTCTGGAGAAGTTTCCGGTGTAGACACCCATTTCTTCACATCTTCATCCCATACCAACCAATTCGTATAAAATTGAGCAATCGCTTTCATATAAGGATACGCTCGTTCTCTTAAAAAGGCTTCATCCTTTGTAAAACTATAATGTTCCCAATAATGCTGCGCTAACCAACCACCACCATGAATCCAAGAACCCCAGTAGGGTCGTGCTGCTCGCATCCAGGCAGGTGCCCACAAATCGGTGGCATGGTGCATCATGGCACCATCCATACCGTACTGGTCTTTCGCCGTTATCTTTCCACGTTCCAACAAACGATCTGAAAAGTCTAATAAGGGCTCGTGCATTTCACTTAAATTAGTGAGCTCCGCCGGCCAGTAATTCATCTGTAAATTAATATTCAAATGATAATCGGCATTCCAGGGCGCTTGGATATGATGATTCCATATACCCTGTAAGTTTGCGGGGTTGGTTCCCGGCCTAGAAGAGGAAATTAATAAATACCGCCCATATTTAAACAATTTAGCAGCCAGATCGGTGTCATCATGACCTTCTTTAATACGTGCCAAACGTTTATCGGTAGGGATCGAATCCAATGCGCGATCTCCCAAATCTAACCGTACCCTGTCGTAATATTGCTTATACTCCTTTTTGTGTCCATCCAACAGGGCTTCCAAAGATTTGGCATCTACTTTAGCAAGGATATTATCGTTTTGCGTTACGTAATCCTCATGATAAAACGATGTAGAGCCAGCTACGATCAAAATTGCTTTCTTTACCCCTTTTAGCACCAACATGCCGTCTTTAGCTTCAACGCTACCCGAGCTGTTTTTCACTTTTAAGCGTGTTTCAAACTTAACCCCATAATCAATGGGAAACGGCTCGTTCATTTTTTTGCCTCCATACTGTGTTACCATCCCTTTCATGCTAATCTCATGCTCAGATGGATTGGAAACCATAACCGTTTTATGCCCATTATCCTCAGGACGATCCAAACGTAAATTAAAATCCATACCTTCATTCGCTTCTGTCTCCAGTGCGATAACCAGCACATCATCGGCAGCAGATGCAAATACTTTTTGGGAATACGCCACCCCATCAGCTGTATAATCAACCAATGCTACAGCTTCATCCAAACTTAGGCTTCTTTTATAATTTTCTACATTTTTTTGCTTCGGAAAGTCTATATAGAGATCACCCATAGTTTGATGTGAGCGCAATACAGACTTATACGAAAAGCGTTCCACAATTAATTTGTCAACTTCATGTGCCTCTCCTTTTTTTAATAAGCCCCTAAGAAGTTCTAAATCCTCCTTACTTCCTTGGGAATCCCCCCAATCTGGTCCTCCCGGCCACATGGAATCTTCATTTAACTGAATGCGTTCATGCTGCGGATCGCCAAATACCATAGCCCCCAAACGCCCATTACCAACGGGCAATGCCTGCATCCATGTTTTTGCAGGTTGTTCATACCACAAAACATCGCTGTATTGTTCTATTTTTTTTGCTCCCTGTTCTTTACAGGAAACAGATAAAATGATTAAAAGTAGCAGTATTAAACGATACCAATAGCTATTTGTTTTCATGGATATTCTTGTTTTAGTTCTTGTTATTTTATGTTCTTTATAATTTAATAAGTATCGACCAGTGATTTTATTTCTAATTTAGAATTATCAAAACCCTTACCTTCCACCACAATGGTTTTGGGTACATTTGGCAATAAATCGAAGTAATTGTCAGAAAGCTTCAGCGAAGCCCCTTCAACGGTTATGAACAGATCTTTTACCAACGTTGCCGCACGCAACGTCAT
>NZ_BAABCY010000073.1:0-16890 GCF_039539345.1 Snuella lapsa
AAACGCCTTAATGCTCTTCTTGATAGAGAATACAGAGAAAAAGTTCTTGGTTTTAAATGAAATTGCCCTGTCCAAATAGAAAAATAAATCTTAAAATATCTGTGGGTCATACTGGATTCGAACCAGTGACTTCTACCCTGTCAAGGTAACACTCTAAACCAACTGAGTTAATGACCCAATTACAATGTAAAAATATAAAATGTTTTTAATAATGTTTCGGAAATAAAAATCCCAACACCTATGGCATCGGGATTTTATATGTTGTGGGCGCGAAGGGATTCGAACCCCTGACCCCTTGGGTGTAAACCAAGTGCTCTGAACCAACTGAGCTACGCGCCCTTGCAATTGGACTGCAAAGATAAATTAGATTTTCAATTGGCAAAAACTTTTTTAAGAAATTTTCAAATAATTTCAGCCACCACAAAAGTACTGCCTCCAATAAAAATAAAATCATTGTCACCTGCATTTAACAAGGCTTTATTATAAGCCTCTTTTACAGAACTATAAGCTTCTCCCTTTAGCCCATGATTATTAAAAACCGTTTTTAGAGTTCTTTCATCTAGACCACGCGGAATATCTGGCTTGCAAAAATAATAGACTGCCTTTTGCGGCAACAGATCTATAATATCATTTAAATCCTTGTCATTTACAACACCAAAAACTATGTGCAGTGTATTGAATGTTTCTTTTGACAACTGATCCATGACGCAGGTAAGCCCTTCACGGTTATGACCTGTATCGCAAACAACTTTGGGCTCTGTTCTTAAAATCTGCCAGCGCCCCATAAGCCCTGTGTTTTTAACAACGTTCATCAACCCTTCTTTTACATGCGCTTCCAAAATAGTAAAACCACCATTTTGGAGCATCTTAATGGTTTGAACAACCGTAACCTTATTTTTATCTTGATAGCTCCCTAATAAGTCACATTTATAATTTATAGCCTCCTTCTGATCTGCAAATAAGATATTGGCATTATTGTTTCCTGCTATAGCCTTGAATACAGGAACCGTTTCTGGTTGCGTTTCACCAATTACAACAGGGACATTCGGTTTTATAATACCGCCTTTTTCAAAAGCTATTGCCTCAAGGGTATCGCCCAAAAACTGCATGTGATCTTTACCTATATTGGTAATTACCGACACTTCTGGCATTATAATGTTTGTAGAATCCAAACGCCCTCCTAAACCTACTTCTACAACTGCTACATCTACCGCTTGTTTTGAAAAATAATCGAATGCCATACCCACGGTCATTTCAAAAAACGATAAGGTATGTGCTTCAAAAAAAACTTTGTTAGTGACAATAAAGTCTACTACAAATTGTTCACTTACCATCTCTCCATTTACCTTAATGCGCTCTCTAAAATCTTTTAAATGAGGAGAGGTATAAAGCCCAACTTTATACCCCGCTTCTTGCAAAATAGATGCTAACATATGACTGGTAGAACCTTTACCATTAGTACCTGCTATATGAACGGACTTAAAAGTATTCTCGGGATGATTTAAGTATTTGGCTAACTTTAAGGTATTGGATAGATCTTTTTTAAATGCAGTATTACCTTGCCTTTGATACATTGGTAGTTGGGAGAACATCCAATTAAGTGTATCTTGATATGTCATTTTGCTACTGCCCTAAATTAAAGTTTACTTTCACAAAGCCTATTTGTTTCGCTGGCGCTTTGGAATCTGGTCTCCATTTATGCGATAGAGCTATTTTTTTAGCTGGCTCCAATAAACAAGGCGCTGTATTAGTTGTGCCTTTAACCCCGGGGGTTGCACTTATAACATTTCCGTTATTGTTGACTATAATTTTAACTATCACCATACCAGACTCATTACAATCTTGTTTTAGCTTCGTATAAGTTGCGCTACCTCTTCCATTTAATCCATAACCTACACCACCACTACCGGTACCGGGATCACCAAAATAACTAGGCGCATACGGATCCCCATCCAATTGTCCTTTATCCCCAACCCTGGAATCGTCTCCTTCACTTCCTGTTTCACTACCCTCCGACTTACTTACGCCACCTATTAGAGCATCCAGTTTTTTCTTCTTAGCTTCTTGTTCGGCTTTTTCTTTTGCTATACGCTCGGCTTCTGCTTTAGCTTTTGCCTCTGCGATAGCCTTTGCTTTGGCTTCTGCTTCTTTTTGCTTTTTTATGGCTATAGCTTCTTCATCTTCCTGGGTCAACACTTCTTCTTTAGCTTCTGAAGACTTTACAGGTTCGGCTTTTGAAGCTTCGGGTTGCGTTGGTTCATTTATTTGTTTTGGTTCTGACTTAACAGGCTTTTTGGGCTGTACTGTTCCTTTACCAAAATTGGTCGTACCAAAATTTACAGCTACCCCATACTCTTCGGGAGGATCCATATAAGGTGTTCCAACAACAAACAACAGCAATATTATAATGACCGTTATAAGTGCTGTTAACTTCGCTGAATCTTTTTCGTGTTGGGTATTGAAATATTTCATTTCATGTATTTAAAATTTTTAACCAAATAAAAAAATAAGCTATTTAGAAATTAAAAAAACATACAACCACTCGTTACACTCACTCTCATGATTTTATTTTAACCATACCATTGTATAGTTTTTGATTAAAAATTCACGCTCGTTTCACTAATTACCTGGTCTTACCGCTAAAATTACTTTAAACTTATTTCTATTAGCTATATCCATAACCTTTACCACATTTTCAACGGGCACCGATTTTTCTGCTCTTAATACAATAGTAGGCTTAGTTTGATTTGTAAGTGCTGCTAACAACTCATTTTCCAAAACACTTTCCCCTACGCGTTTTTGATCGATATAATATGTTAAATCTTTTTTAATGCTTACAGCTATCGACTTTTTATTTTCGGTTTTACCACTGGCTTTAGGCAATAAAATATCGATAGCATTTGTAGTCACCAAAGTAGAAGCTAGCATAAAAAATATGAGCAACAGAAATACAATATCCGTCATAGACGACATATTGAATTCTGGCGTTACCTTGTTTCTTCCTCTAAAATTCATCTTAAGTAGGTTCGTTTAAATGATCCAGAAACTCTAAAGAATTAGCTTCCATTTGGTATACCACCTTGTCGGTTCTTACTACCAAATGATTATAAGCGATATACGCTACAATACCAACTATTAATCCTGCCACTGTTGTTGTCATTGCTGTGTACAATCCATCGGCCAATAGCTTAATATCTATTTGCCCTCCAGAATTTGCTATTTCAAATATAGAAAGTATCATTCCAATAACTGTACCGAGAAACCCAATCATTGGAGCTGCTCCCGAAATAGTAGCCAACATACTAACATTTTTTTCTAAACCGTAAATCTCCAACCGCCCTGCATTTTCTATAGCGGTATTGATATCTGCCAAAGGCTTACCTATTCTCGATATGCCTTTACCTATTAACCTTGAAACGGGAGAATTAACTTGTGCGCATAATATCTGAGCTGAATCAATTTTACCATTGCTCACATGATCCTTTATTTGGTTCATAAAATTGGCATCAATCTTTGAAGCTGCCTTAACGGCAAACAACCTCTCAAAGTATATGTACGTTGCTAGTATTAACAACATGAACAACAAAAATATTATAACTTGTCCAGCTGTACCTCCACTACCTATAAGCTCTATTATTGAAAGTGTTTTCTCAACAGATTCACCATCTTGAATCATCTCTGTACCCTCTTGTGTGTTTTGTAATAATGTATTTAGCATATAAATTAAATTTGTTGCAATTCTATAACGCTTGTTTTTTCTTTAAAGTATACAATCCTTAAACCAATTAAATTTACCTCAAGCAACATGTTCTTTTAGTAAATTCAATGAATTCCTAATATTAAAACAAAGTTCTAGTTACCATAAAAGCAGCGGCACCAACAAGGAAACCTATTAAAGCCAACCAAGAAATCTTTTTCAAATACCAGAAAAAATCTATTTTTTCCATTCCCATAGCTACGACACCAGCTGCCGAACCAATAATTAACATACTTCCTCCAGTTCCTGCCGAATATGCAATAAAATGCCACAGTTCATTATCAATGGGTTCGTGAAACATTCCTAAACTAGCTGCTACCAAAGGTACGTTATCTATAACTGCCGAACCAATACCTAGCAATAACACTACCAAATCTGACACACCCGTATGATGTAATTCGGTACCCAACATAGGCATGGAATTTTGTAATGTTGATGCGAAATCAAATAAGATCCCCAACGATTCCAATGCAGCAACCGCCATTAAAATTCCTAAAAAGAATAAAATGCTTGGTAATTCAATTTTAGATAATGAATAGTGCACAGGACTATGGTGGGCATGTGCATCACTTTCTTCAGAATCAAAATGTGTCATACTAAATTTTGAGTTACTGTAAATTTCAGCAAAAATAGCAACAACTCCTAACGATAGCATCATTCCAACATAAGGAGGCAAATGGGTTGCCATTTTAAATACAGGAACAAAAACAATAGCTCCGAGCCCTAAATAAAGCATAGTGCTACTAAACTTAGATTTCTTTTTAACATCGGCTTCTTCTTCCATATCCAAATCCCCTTTAAACACAGGCAAAAAAGAAGCGATAAGCGATGGTACGACCATACACAAAAGTGATGGCACAAATAAATATCCAAACAAATGTCCCGATGTTACCTTTTTTCCGATCCACAACATTGTAGTTGTAACATCTCCTATCGGAGACCAAGCGCCTCCTGCATTAGCTGCAATAATGATTAGTCCAGCATACCAAATACGTATGTTTCTGTCTTTTACAATCTTTTGAAGAATGGAAATAAGTACAATTGTTGCAGTAAGGTTATCTATAATAGCAGATAAGATAAAAGCCAAAACAGAAAAAACCCATAGGATTTTTACCTTCTTCTTAGTCTTTACAAAATCTTTAATGGTAGAAAAACCATCGAAATAATCAATAATCTCAACAATGGTCATAGCTCCCAATAAAAACACCAATATTTCGGCTGTTTTTCCTAAATGATGCAACAATGTTTCTTCCATAAGATGCATTTTTTCTTCGGAAGTGAAACTACCAAACCCATCTAGCAATGCATGTTTTGCGGAATCGAACCATTGGGAGAAACTATCTAATCCCAAGGCTATTGTAGCCCAACAAATTGCCATCATTATCAATGCTGGGACGAGTTTATCCATTTTCAAACTATGCTCTAAAGTAATGGCTAAATACCCCATTACAAATACCAAAATAATTAGTGATTCCATATAGTAATTGTTGTTATATAAGTTGGCTTAATGCAATCTCAAATGCTGTTGCACTAATACCTGTTTTAGACTGATTTTTATTGTATACTTTTTCTATTGCGTTTTTTATTGTATTGGATGTATCATTGAATATGGCTTCATCGGTCATTTGTACACGACACTCCATAAAGTAAGCAAATACACGCGCCATTCCGCAATTAGATATGAAATCGGGGATGACACTTGTTTTGGAATCGGCATGCTCCATAATAGGGCCAAAAAATATTTCTTTATCTGCAAATGGCACATTGGCCCCGCATGAAATAACTTCCAAACCACTGTTTATCATTTTATCTACTTGATCGATAGTTATTAACCTAGAGGCTGCACAGGGAGCAAAAATTTCAGTTTGCACAGACCAAATTCTTTCATTAATCTCTTCAAACGGAATTAAATTTTCACTTACTAATGCGTTTCCTTTTTTAGCCAAAAACAAATCGGTTATCTCTTTAAATGTAAATCCTTCTTCTTTTATAAGCCCTCCAACAATATCAATTACCCCTACAATCTTGGCCCCCATTTGTGACAAATAAAATGCAGCTGCAGCTCCTACATTACCAAACCCCTGTATAACTGCTTTCTTACCTCTTAAGTTTCCACCATAAATGGTATAATATTGCTTAACAGCCTCGGCTACACCAAATCCAGTAATCATATCGGCTACAGTGTACTTTCTTAAAACATTTGGTGAGTAATCTGGGTTTTCAATAACTTTTATAACACCTTGTCTTAATTGTCCTATTCTATTAATTTTATCTGCTTCCGTTGGTTTAAAATGTCCATTAAAAACACCTTCTTGCGGATGCCATACGCCACTTTCTTCAGTTATAGGGATCACTTCATGGATTTCATCTACATTCAAATCCCCTCCTGTTCCATAATAGCTCTTCAACAAAGGCGACACTACTTTATACCATCGTTCTAACACCTCTTTTTTCCTTGGGTCGTTAGGATTAAAATTAATTCCTGACTTAGCACCCCCTATTGCTGGTCCAGATATGGTAAACTTAATTTCCATAGTTTTAGCCAAGGATAATACTTCATTCATATCAAGCCCCTTGCGCATACGCGTTCCTCCTCCTGCTGCTCCTCCTCTTAACGAGTTTATTACTACCCAACCTTCTGCATCTGTCTCTGCATCTTTCCAATTAAAAACAATTTCGGGAGCTTTATCCTCGTACTTCTTTAATAATTCTTTCATTTATGTATATTCGTTTGATTCTTTTTTAGCTAATGGTCTAATTCTATAGGTAATTACTACAAACGAAGCTAAAGCTGAGTCATAAGAAATATATTTAAAATCATCAAGCAACAAATATAAAAAACAAAAGTCCCTTTAGGATTAATTTTCGATTATTTTTATGGGTGGTATATTTTACCAGAGCTATGATTTTTAGACGCTCCAGTAACACTTTGAAGGCAATTCACTTCATTCCTAAGTTTTAGTACTCCTAAAAAACCAAATATTAAGGCTTCTTTGAACTCAACAATATCACTTGATGGAATTAAAACAGTATGATTTGTATGGCGATTAAGGCGTTCTATAAGAAAGTTATTATATGCACCTCCTCCTGTAATAAACACATTGGATTTACTTTTTTTGTTTACCTCTGAAGCAATTTGAACAGTTATGTGTTCAACAAAAGTTCTTAACGCATCTTTTTCTTTAATTTGAAAGGCATCAATTAAAGGGTAAACATTAGTACTTACCCATTCTAAACCTAATGATTTGGGAGCTAATTCTTTATAAAAGTGTAGTGCGTTCAATTTTTTCAACAAATCCTCATGGACTTCTCCTGAAGCCGCTACCTGACCGCCTTGATCAAATTCTAGTCCTAGACGATTAACGTACTTATTTAACACAATATTTACCGGGCAAATATCGTATGCAATACGTTTACCCTCAATTTCTGTTGAAACATTCGCAAATCCTCCCAAATTCAAACAAAAATCGTACTCCGAAAACAACAATTTGTCACCTATAGGCACCAAAGGAGCTCCTTGCCCTCTTAGCTCAACATCTTGGACTCTAAAATCACAAACAACCATTTGCCCTAGCAGCTGTGACAGCATTGGTTTATTGCCTATTTGATAAGTCACCCCTTTATCGGGCTGATGCAATGCAGTATGCCCATGCGAGCAAACAGCATCAATATGTTGTATACGGTATTTAACCAGAAATTGATTTATAACATCCGACAAGAACCTGGTATAATCATCATCAATCGCCTCCAATTGCTGCCTAGTTGAAGACACCAACTCCTTTAATCTACAACGCCAATCTTCGCTATAACTAACTGTCTCAGCATCTAAAATTTTAAAATTCCATTTTCCTTCCAACCGAAATTCAGCATGAACTAAATCAATTCCATCTAAAGATGTTCCTGACATTACACCTATTACACGATAAATATTTTTTGTCATATTTAACAAAAATAACAATATCCATTAAAGATATAACACTAAAACATTATATTTACATGTATTTTTTATCAAATCAATAATTTATTGTTGTACTTATGGATTTCAATCTTTCAGAAGAACACAAAATGATACGTGACGCTGCTCGCGATTTTGCTCAAAATGAATTACTACCGGGTGTTATTCAACGTGATGAAGAACAACACTTTCCTGATGAGCTTGTAAAGAAAATGGGGAACCTTGGTTTTATGGGTATTATGGTCGACCCAAAATATGGAGGAAGTGGTATGGATGCTATTTCCTATGTCTTGATCATGGAAGAACTTTCAAAAATTGATGCCTCTGCATCTGTAATTGTTTCTGTAAACAACTCCTTGGTTTGTTATGGTATTGAAGCCTATGGATCCGAAACGCAGAAACAAAAGTACCTTAACAAACTGGCTACAGGTGAAATTTTAGGTGCGTTTTGCCTGAGTGAGCCTGAAGCTGGAAGTGACGCTACTTCCCAGAAAACAACGGCAATTGACAAGGGGGATCATTACATTCTAAATGGCACAAAAAACTGGATCACTAATGGCGGAAGGGCTGATGTTTATTTAGTTATGGCTCAAACCGACAGAGACAAAGGATCACATGGAATCAATGCTTTTATTATAGAAAAGGGCATGGAAGGTTTCCATGTAGGCCCCAAAGAAAACAAACTGGGGATACGTGGTAGTGACACGCATACATTACAATTTAATGATGTTAAAGTTCCAAAAGAAAATAGAATAGGTGAAGACGGTTTTGGGTTTCGGTTTGCCATGAAAACCATTTCGGGAGGTCGTATAGGTATTGCTGCCCAGGCCTTAGGCATAGCACAAGGAGCCTATGAATTGGCTTTAAAATATTCTAAAGAACGTAAAGCATTTGGAACTGAAATCGCAAACCATCAGGCTATCGCTTTTAAACTAGCTGATATGCACACAGAAATCTCTGCTGCAAGGCATTTGGTAATGAAAGCTGCTTGGGACAAAGACCAAAACAACAATTACGATGTATCTAGTGCCATGGCTAAACTTTATGCTTCGCAAGTAGCCATGAAACATACCGTTGAAGCTGTTCAAATACATGGTGGCAATGGTTTTGTGAAAGACTATCATGTGGAAAGGCTTATGCGGGACGCTAAAATAACCCAGATCTATGAAGGCACATCTGAAATCCAAAAGATTGTGATTTCCAGAAGTATTACGAAGGCCTAAAATTATCCTTTACAATACAAGAAAGAGGTCTGAATAATGCCATTCAGAGCCTTTCGGCTGTTGCTCAAGACAGGCTAAAGCGAAGAATCTTAAATAATACACAAACTAATAAATGAGGTTTTAAGAGATTCTTCATTTCATTCAGAATGGCACTTCTTAGACCTCTTCTATTTCTTGTCAAACAAACTCATATGAAGCAGTAAGTTAAAGCGATACCCCCCTTATAAAGTCATTTAACTTGACAGTATTTATAGCTCTTAGATTATTTTCACTAACTTTATACAACTAGCTATAAATCAAAATTTTACATTATGAAAAATCGAGCAAGCTCTCTGGTTGTACTTTTAATTTTTATATTTCTTCTGAATTGTAAATCGGATAAAAAAGGATCTGCAGAAAAAGAGACCTCTACCGAGCAAGTTGAAACCGCTAAAAGCATTGATAAATTGGTTCGTGTTACAACAAAAAGCATGGAATTTATTTGTTCTGATACCATCTCCTCAGGATGGAACACATTTCAATACCAGAATCAATCTAACGAGACCCATTTTATCTTAATAGAGAAGTATCCTCCCGGAAAAACCATAGATACAATGGAAACTGTTGTTGTTCCTATTTTCACAAAGGGGATGGATTTAATTAATGCGGGTAAACCCGATGAAGGTTTTGCTGCTTTTGGCGCATTACCTAAATGGTTTTCTGAAATTAAATTCCTTGGAGGTGTTGGTCTCACAGGCCCTGGACAAACATCAGAATCAACAATCAAACTTGATCCAGGCCATTACATTTTAGAATGCTACGTTAAAATGCCCAATGGGAAATTTCACAGTTCCATGGGTATGGCCAAAGCAATTTTTGCAAATGATAGTGACAGTGGCAACATACCTCCCGAAACCAATGTAGAAATCACCATATCTAGCACTGAAGGTATAAATTACGGCAACGAAATTAAGAAAGGAAAAAATACTTTTTCTGTTTATTTTAAAGATCAGGTAGTACACGAGAACTTTGTTGGCCATGACGTTAATTTGGCAAAACTGGATGGTAATACCAATATTGATGCACTTGGAGCGTGGATGAATTGGGCAGATCCTAAGGGGCTCATCACTCCTGCCCCCAGTGGTGTCACATTTTTAGGTGGGGTTAACGAATCTCCTCAGGGACATACCAGTTACTTTACGGTTAATCTAACCCCTGGTACTTATGCATTTATTTCGGAAGTTCCCAATGCTTCAAAAAAAGGCATGTTAAAAACGTTTACAGTGTCAGAATAAAACAACATGCAATATATAAACAAAAAGGCCTCCAAAAAATGGAGGCCAATAAATTTCAGTCAAAAGAGACTTATAACTTTCTGATCTTTATGTTTTTGTACCAAATAAAACTTCCATGATCCTGAAGCCCTATCAATCCCGATTTTGCCTTTCCATAATCTGGATAGTCTTTCCACTTTTCAGAACTCTTACGCGTTTCCCAATCCTCTGATCAGGGCACAAACTCCACCGTTTTCTTACCATTTAACCAGTAACTAACCTTTTTATTAGTAAAAATAATACGTGAGGTATTCCATTCTCCTGCCTTTTTAACAGCTCCTTCAAAATCTGGATCATACATACCATAATCAGCTGCAACAGACTGCCAAGGCTCTAACTTTTGAGGAAACCCAATTTGATCGATTACCTGATATTCGGGTGCATTGTAATACGGTGCCTTATATTGTTCTCCTTCTATCGCATGATAAAAAATACCACTATTACCACCTTCAGCTATTTTCCACTCTAAAGACAGTTCAAACTCACCAAAAGCCTCTGCTCCATAAACAATATCACCACCTATGTCGCCTCCTTTTCCCAAAGACTTTAAGGTTCCCTTCTCAATGATCCAGCTTTCAGGTAATTTATCGCTATTAAAACCTCTCCAGCCTTCTGTTGAAGTTCCATCGAACAAATACTGCCATTTGGAGGTTTCATTGGCCTTAGTTTCATTCGTCATATCTTCTGTAGCTGTCGCTGTTTGGTTTGACTGCTTATTACCAGTATTTTTACAACTTACAATCAACAAACAAACAGCAAGCACATTAAGAAATCGTTTCATCATAAAATAGTTTTTAATTATACATTTAATTTTAATACTCAAAATTCATTTCTACAAGGTTGTACAGGCTGTATAGGTCCCCAAATAAGGATTGAAGCCTAAAAGGTTTTCTTTAACTTCTTGCGCGGTTAAATATGCAAATAGCGTATAATATCTAATAAAACATAAATACTTGTAGATATAAAACGTACCCGAATCGCTTATCTCCGACGGATCTAAACTTAGCATCTCAGCCACTTTTTCCTGATCTTCTTCACTAAGATCAAAATACGTAGAAACCATTATAGAAACTCCTGTGACAGACGCATTTGAAATATCCTTTTTAAAACGTGCCTCATATTTCTGTCGAAAAACTGTCTCTCCTTTTATAAACACCTCACGATCAGTATTGGACACAACATCACTTAAAATCAAGTCTATAAACTGAGGTGCCTTCACATCTAATGCTCCCACTTCATCTGTTGTAGGCAGGATGACCTGCACTATTTGTTCTAAAACATAGGCTTGGGACTTGTTTAAAAACTTAGGTATCCACTCTAATTGCTTTTCTCTGGCACATGACGACAATAACTGTAACAGGGTTGGCGTGGCTACAAGTCCTCCTACTGAAAGCGGCAAGGCCTTTAATAAACTTCTTCTATCCATTTCAAAATACATTCAACTTTATTTGCTTTACAGCGTGGTTAGCAGCCCGAGCAGACAGCGCCATGTAAGTAAGCGAAGGATTTTGATAAGCAGAGGAAGTCATACAGGCTCCATCAGTTACATACACATTAGGCACTGCATGAACTTGATTATTCTTATTCAATACCGAGGTTTTAGGATCGTGTCCCATTCTTGCTGTCCCCATCTCATGAATACCGTGTCCAGGAAAACAAGGCTCGTCATAGCCTTTAACATTTTTAAATCCGGCAGACTTCAACATGTTAACAGCTTCTCTTTGCATATCTTCACGCATTTTATGCTCATTCTCCTTAAACTCACAATCAAATGTTACGGTTGGAATACCCCATTCATCTTTCTTTTCGTTATCCAAATACATTTTATTGTCATGATACGGCAAACACTCTCCAAAACCAGTCATCCCAATAGTCCAGGGCCCCGGTTTTAACAACTTGTCTTTCAAAGCTTCTCCATAGGAAAGTTCTTTTATCGCACTTTGCCAATTACTCCTACTGGCACTACCTTGAAATCCGAAACCTCTCAAATATCCCTGTTTTGTCGCCTCATCTCCTAAATTTCTAAATCGAGGAATATGAAAGCTTGTTGGTCTTGCCCCTATATATGTCTTATCATCAAAGCCATCTACACTTGCAGTAGCGCCTACCTTAAAATGATGATCCATCAGGTTATGACCCAATTCGCCACTGTCGTTCCCCAAACCGTTTGGAAATCTAGCGGATGTAGAATTTAACAATATAACTGCACTAGCAACCGTTGAAGCACAGCTAAAGATAACTTTAGATGAGAACCTAAGTTTTTCATGCGTAATGGCATCTATAACTTCTACCCCACTAGCTAACTTACTCGTATCATCGTAAATAATTTTATTTACTATGGAATTAGGACGAAGTGTCATATTACCCGTTTTAGCTGCAGCGGGCAATGTTGAGGAATTACTGCTAAAGTACCCTCCAAAAAGACACCCCCTAATACATTGATTCCTGTACTGACAATTGGCTCTTCCTTCATGTGTTGTGTGACCTGTTAAATGAGCAAACCGTCCCATTATTAAATAACGGTTAGTATAGTTTTGAGCGATCTTATCTCTAAATTCCTGCTCTACACAATTCAATTCCATAGGTGGTGTAAAAATACCGTCGGGCAAATATGGCAAGTCCAATTTCTCCCCGCAAACACCAATAAAACGTTCTACTTTATCATACCACGGCGCAATGTCGTTATAACGAATGGGCCAATCTACAGCAATCCCTTCTTTTTTATTAGCTTCAAAATCCAGATCACTTAATCGTAAAGCTTGGCGTCCCCAGGTTATGGAACGCCCGCCTACATGATAGCCCCGAATCCAATCGAATCTCTTTTCTTCGTTATATGGATGCTTTAAATCATCAACAAACCAGTGCTTACTTTCTTCTCGAATAGCGAATCCTGTCCTGTTTTGTTTTCTTTGTTTTTTTAAATCTTCATCAGACACCAATCCGCGATACTTAAAGTCCCAGGGATTTTTATTTACCGTTGGATAATCTTCAATATGCTTTACCATCCTCCCTCTCTCAAGAACCAAAGTTCTTAATCCGTTCTCACATAATTCTTTGGCTGCCCACCCTCCAGAAACTCCAGTACCTATAACAATAGCATCATAAACTTCGTTTATCATTATTCTTCATTATTTAGCCGGAAAAATAAACATTTTCAAAAACTTAAACTGGTCACAATTCTTCCATTTTAGGGTGTTAAATCCTTTATTCTGATATTACGGAACCATAGTTCAGAACCGTGTCCCAGAAAACCTATATGACCACTATTCCTATTTAACCCTGGATGGTCTTTATGATCGGCCGTGCCTTTTTTTGTTGCTTCCTTAATATTTCCATCAACAATTACAGTACCATTAAGCGTTATTTTAATATGATCGCCCTTAACTTGAACTTCCTCATAGTTCCATTCGCCTACGGGTTTTAAAAATCCTCGCTTTGCGGCTATAATTCCATAAACCGAACCATGATACTGATATGGTTTCAAATTAGCATAAATAGATGCGGTATTGTCTAAAATTTGCAACTCTTTACCCATATAGGCAGCATCTCCCTTAAGTGGAGCATGAATCCCTAAACCGTTATTAGCACCGGGAGTTAACTTGAATTCGAAGCGAAAAATAAAATCTGAATACTCCTGAGCTGTAAAAAGATTTCCATGCCCTCCTTGTTTTGGACGGACAGCTATCTCATTATTATCGACAACATAATCTACTTTATTTCCAATCCAATGGTCTAGGTCTTTACCATTAAATAAAGATTTAAATCCTTCTTTTCTCTCCTCTTTGGTTAACAAATTATCTCCAGAAAAAATTTCCCTAACATATACATTTCTAAACCCTAAATCCTCTCCATGTGCTTGCAATTCTATAGCTTCTTTTGGAAAAATCTTTTGACTGCGATCCCAGTAGTTTTCTAGTGGCACATTGTCTGTTACCAATACACCGTTTAAATGAACGGTAACGCGATCTCCTACCATTTTTATACGGAATGTATTCCATTCGTCTACTGGATTATCTGCAACAACAAGTGGTTTGCTTTCCTGTTTTTGATTGTTATACAATCCACCACTACCTACTTGCGCCCCTACATTGGTTCTTGCAATATCCCATATCTGTACCTGTGGTGTTCCCCTAAGATATATACCGCTATCACCTCCGTTTGTTATCTTCCAATCTACAAGCATTTCAAAATCCCCATAATCCTTAATGGTGCATATGTTATTATAACCTTCACCTTTAAATCCTATAACGCCATCCTTAACAAACCAGTCTCTCAACATTTGCTCATTTGCTACTGCCTGCGCTTTTTCCAGAGCCTTCTTGGACATTTTTTGCCGTGCTATTGGATTTTTAACCAATCCTTCCCATCCCGTAAGGTCCTTACCATTAAAAATGGAAACAAAGCCTTCCTCTTTAGGCATATTCTCTAAAAACTCTTTCACATCAATCTTAATATATTGACTATCTGGCCCTGTTAAATTGTCAACACTCTTAGATACAATATTTCTAACCAGCGTTCCACTTAACCCATTATTCTTACCAGGAGTAGGAAGTGCTATTTTAATAACAGCATTGGAAGCTGTTGCTAACAATTCCTTTTCATCTAAAAACTCCGAAACAAATATTAATGACAAAAAGGTTTTTATGTTTCCTGCCGCTTGAATAATTTGCTTTTTCTGATCTTTCGTACTAGCATAAGGTATTAGCTTTCGTACCAACAGTAATTTTTGGTCATCTGGCGCACCAGATTTACTAACTTTCCTTAAATAACTATTAAAAGCGTTGGCTTGCAATGGTGATGTACTATTCTTAACAAATTCAAACATCACAGGAAGGGCATCATTATTTTGCCAATCAGATAAAGTTTGTAAAGCCAAAGCTTTAGTCTTTACACTTCCCGTTTTCAATTGATCTGACACAAGCTTCAATGCTTTTTTGCTACCCAAAGCAGATAGCAATGGTATCCATTTAGACTTTTCTGAAGCATTTTGATAGGCTTCATAAATAAGTTCTGAATCTACTGATTCATTAGTCTTTAAGACCGATATAATCCCTTTTTGAACATTACTTATATTAGTTTCTTCTTTTGATCCTGGAAGTAAAGCAATTAAATCTGATAAATTATCGGGCGATGCCATTAATGGTAATGCTGCGTAAATAGTTTGTTTTAAATCATTATCAGCTCCTTTTATAAGTCCTACAATAGTATTGAATTGGTCATTCGCATTACGTAAGGCCAACACATTAACCAATACTTTCTTCGCTCCAGAATTGGAACCATTTAAAGCATTTGCTAATACTTCCGAATCCTCTACAGCAACAACTCTAAGTAAAGTCGCTTCCAAAGCTTTATATTCTGCACTAGTAGTGGCTACTTTTAAAGATTTTAATAAAACGGGCAATGCTTTTTCCTTCTTTTGATAAGCCAGTGCTTTGATACCTGCTATCTTTACAGATTCATTGTTTGATTGGATAGCTGGAATCAAACATTTTTCAAAAATTACTGCATCATTATTTCTACTTAGCATGTTTACAATTAAAGGCTTGGTTTCATCTGAAGCCTTTTTGTATGCCTTTACCCATTTTAAAATGTTTACAGAAGAAAGATTTTGTGAAGCTGCTTTTAGCACAGCGGCTTTATAAGCTGCATCTCCTTTTTTAATTTCTTTCAGCAATGTTTTCGTTACATCTTCTTCGTTGACCAAATAAATCCCGGCTGATCTAAAATGCAATTGATCTTCTTCTGTACAGTTTTTAAGTAATAACGCACCTATTTCTATACTCAAATCAGTTTTTCCATTTTCTGCTAACTTATTCCCAAAACGTATTAAAGCTAAAATAGCTTTGGAATCATCTAATTTATAATTTGATGCTTTAGCTGCCGAAATTAAATACTCCATGCTATCTACAGATCCTATTTCTGCCAAGGCTATAAGGGCTCTTTGTTGAATATCTTTAGAACTTGACTTACCTAACTCATACAATAAAGCTTCAGCAGGAGCATATTGTAGTTGTCCCAACACCTCTATGAAAGCAGGTTTGTATATATTATCAGTAGTTTTAGCTGCTTCCAAAATAGTTTGCGCTGTTTCATTAGTTCCAATAGCTCTTAGTGTTGCCAAGGCTGGTTTGTGTAAATCTTTATCGGACAAATACTTACTTAGTTGTGGATTGCTTTCATTTGTTCCACAAACAATTAAACGTTCCATTAAAAAAGTTTTCACTTCATTATCCGAAGCTTTATTTAAAGCTTTAAGTAAAGCTTGCTCCACAACCTTGCTCGAATTGGCATTTTTATGGCCACCTCCATATACTGCCACACTTTGTACAGCATAACGAGCTTTCGTATCGTCTCCTGCTCCCAATGGAACCAACATATCGGTAAACTTTAGAATCCCTTCAACATCCAAACTTATCATTTCTTCCATTAACCTATTGGAATGATTTAAGTCTTTAGTTGGTAACTGAGCTAAAATATCAGCAACCTTAGTTTCTAATGTTCTATTTATTTGTCCTACTGCAATTTGCGAAGCACTTACATATAGAACAACTGCACTTATAATTGTTATAATTCTTTTCACACGAATAAATTTAAGTTAAACATTTAATTTTCAGTATTTTAATTATTATCAGTTAAGGACAC
>NZ_BAABCY010000074.1:0-21318 GCF_039539345.1 Snuella lapsa
ATTAAATTTGAAACAGAAAACACACCGCAACTAGCTCTTTTTTATTAAATCATTACGTCGAACTCAGGTTTTAAGGTTGTCTGTACAAGCGATAAGTACATCATTCAATCCTCGATTATTCAAGTCTGTAAGAACACTAAGCCAAAAGTTGGCTCCTTCGCTCTCTGAGATATACATCCCTAAAATATCTTTATATCCTTCTTTGTTGATGCCCAAGATATTATATAAAGCACGGTGCTTAATCTTACCATCTACTTTAACTTTATAATGCATCGCATCTAACCATAAAATACAATATAGTGGCTCTAGTGGACGAGATTGCCAAGCTTTGACATGGGGTATGATTTTATCTGTAATTTGGCTCAGAACCGTATGGGAGATATCGGTATCGTAAAGCTCTTTTATATGGGTGGATATGTCTCGGTAGCTCATTCCCAGCCCATATAGGCCTATTATCTTATCGGATAAGTTGTCTGCTAATATCGTTTGGCGTTTTTTGACTATCTCTGGCTCAAAACTGCTGTGGCGGTCTTGCGGAGTCTCTATGTCAAAACTTCCAAAACTACTTTTTATGGTCTTTTTCCCTTTGCCGTTACGTTTGTTGCCTTGTTCTCGCTCATCACCTTCAAGATGGGCTTCCATCTCTGCCGATAGGGCCTTTTCGATAACATTTTTTAGCATCGGTGCAAATGCCCCGTCTTTACCAAATAAACTCTTGCCTGACATAAATTGGTCAAGCACCTTTTTCTCAAATTCTGTCTGTTCGTGTTTGTTCATCTTTTCTGTCTAAAGTTAAAATATTAATTCTTCGTTTAGACAGAGTTTAGTTTACAGTCTCTCGTTTATATTTTAAGAGATCTTTCATTTCATTCAGGATGACACTTTTTAGACCTCATTTTTTGTTTTAATCTTGATTAATAAAATGCAAATCCTCGGGAGAAGTGGCCTTTTTAAGAATGGTTTGAAAAATATATTCGCAAACCTGTTTTTCACCTGGCAGATTAATCAAGTCCAACGTATCCTCTGGTGTATGATATTGTGGATGCCCTCCAGTATGCATTCCTAAAACCGATACGCCTTTCCTGTAAAAAGACACATGATCTGAACCACCTACAGATCCAGCGTGTACTATTGGATTCACACCCAAAGATTCACCTAGTGTTTTCATAAATTCAACACCTCCTGGAAAAGTCCCTGCACCACCCATATAGACATGTTTCTTAGCATTCATTCTACCTACCATATCCATATTTATCATTAGTTTTATTTGAGAAAGTGGCACAGTAGGATGTTCTACAAAATACTTACTCCCCAAAAGTCCTTGTTCTTCTGCTCCAAAAGCAATAAACAAAACACTACGCTTTAATTGTTCTTTTTGAGACACTAACTTCTCGGCAATTTCCAACAAAGCAGCTGTTCCACTTGCATTATCATCGGCTCCAAAATGAATGGCATTTTTCTTGTCCGATTTAGAAGATGGTCCGCCAAGCCCTAAATGATCGTAATGTGCTCCTAAAACAATGTATTCATTTTTTAATTCTGGATCATTTCCTTCAATAAAGCCAACAACATTACATGTTGTAACCACTGGTTTTTCTTTAACCCCTTTCTCTACCCTCAGCGACGCATCAAAAACTTGTTTATAACCCTTATTAAAAGCTTCTAATCCCATTGCCTTAAATTCCTTTCTCAAATATTTTACAACGCGTTTGTTTTCCTTTCCTCCCGGATAACGCCCAGCATTTTTTTCGGAAGTTAAAAACCGAATATGCTCTTTAATCTCATTTTCTGTAATTTCAGATTGGGAAAACAACGAAAAACAATTTGTTGTTAACAATAAAACTAAAAGGATTTTTTTCATCTTTATAAAATATTTTTTTTCAAAAGTCGGATGTATTGCCCAAACTATTTGCAGCCAACTGGTTTATTGGTTATTAATGGCTATTCTTAAAATTTTAATTTTAAAATCAAAAATAATGGAATTGACCCATAAAGCATAAACTTTAAGACCAACGACACAAACGGAAGGGTTTTCGTTATTTTTAACGCTTTACGAATCAATAATTGTACAAACAAAATTAATTAGTAGTATTGTAATCGCAATAATCTCTTTGGTATGCATACAAAAGCCTATAAAAATGGACTGGTAAATTATCCTAAAACGAAAGCTGTTGCTATTGTAGACTCCTATTTTGGCATAGAAGTAAAAGACCCGTATCGGTGGCTGGAAGATGACAAAAGCGAAGAAACAAAGGCTTGGGTTAAGGCGCAAAATAAAGTATCCAATACCTATTTAGAAACTATTCCGTACAGAAACGAGTTAAAAAATCGGCTTACCCACCTGTGGAATTATGAAAAAATTAGTGCACCTTTTACAGAAGGACAATACACCTATTTCTCAAAAAATGATGGCCTGCAAAACCAACATGTTATCTATAGAAAAAAAGACAATGGAAAAGAAGAAGTGTTTTTAGACCCTAATACTTTTTCTAAAGATGGCACCACCTCTTTAGGAAGCTTGAGTTTTTCTGAGGATGGCTCTAGATTGGCTTATTCCGTTTCTGAAGGAGGAAGTGATTGGCGAAAGATTCTGGTAATGAATACCGAAACCAAAACCCTTATAGAAGACACTATAATTGATGTGAAATTTGGCAATATCGCTTGGTATAAAAATGAAGGATTTTACTATTCTAGTTACGATAAACCCAATGGCAGTGAATTATCTGCCAAAACCGACCAACATAAATTGTATTACCACAAACTAGGAACGTCCCAAACAAAAGATCTTTTGATTTTTGGCGGCACACCAAAAGAAAAACATCGCTATATTTATGGAAGTGTTACTGAAGACAACAAGTTTTTAATTATCTCGGCTAAAATAGCAACATCGGGAAACAAACTCTTTATTAAAGACCTTTCTAAACCAAACAGTAAGTTCATTACCATTTTAGATCATGCAGACAGTGACACTTTTATTATTGAAAATAAAGAAAATACATTGTTTCTAGTTACAAATCTAAATGCCCCTAACAAAAAAATTGTAACAGTAGATGCAACCAATCCTACACCAGAACATTGGGTAGATTTTATTCCAGAAACCGACCAGGTACTAAGCCCTTCTACTGGAGGTGGTTTTTTCTTTGCCCATTACATGGTTGATGCCCTTTCTAAGGTAAAGCAATATGATTACAAGGGCACATTAATTCGAGAAATAAAACTTCCAGGAACGGGTACCGCTAATGGTTTTGGTGGCAAAAGAAAAGACAAAACCTTATACTTCTCCTTTACCAATTACTATACACCTTCTTCTATTTATGCTTTTAATCCCAACTCGGGAAAAACAAAATTATACTGGACACCCTTTATAGATTTTAACAGTGCCGACTACGAAAGTCGCCAGGTATTTTATGCTTCTAAAGATGGCACCAAAATCCCAATGATAATCACTCATAAAAAAGGCCTACAAAAAAATAGCAAAAACCCAACAATTTTATATGGTTACGGCGGATTCAATATTAGTTTAACACCTGCATTTGGTATTACCAATGCAATCTGGATGGAGCTAGGCGGTATTTTAGCGGTTCCTAATATAAGAGGTGGTGGTGAATACGGTCGCTCTTGGCACGATGCAGGAATTCAACTTAAAAAACAAAATGTATTCGATGATTTTATTGCAGCGGGCGAATACTTAATTGAAAACAACTATACATCTTCTGATTATTTAGCCATTAGAGGCGGCTCCAATGGTGGATTATTGGTTGGAGCTATCATGACACAACGCCCAAAACTGGCCAAGGTAGCACTACCGGCAGTAGGGGTATTGGATATGCTACGCTATCATACCTTTACTGCTGGTGCTGGTTGGGCATACGATTACGGAACAGCAAACGACACAAAAATAATGTTTGATTACCTAAAAGGTTATTCGCCAGTGCATAATGTAAAGACAGGTACATCCTATCCAGCAACCTTAATAACTACAGGCGATCACGATGACCGCGTGGTGCCAGCACACAGCTTTAAGTTTGCTGCCGAACTACAAAGTAAACAAACGGGTCCCAACCCTACGTTAATTCGCATTGAAACCAATGCTGGTCATGGTGCAGGTACGCCAATTAGTAAAATTATTGACCAATATGCTGATATTTTTGGTTTTACATTATACAATATGGGATTTAAAGCATTACCCACGAAAGCATAAGTAGGCATATAATATTCTTTTCTGTGGAATTCTAAATTTAGAAGTGTATTTTTGCCGTACTATGCTTCATGTTAAAAACCTTAGTTTTTCATACAACAAAACCACTGTTCTAAAAGATCTCAATTTTAAAGTTAAAAGAGGAGAACACCTTTCGGTTATTGGAGAAAGTGGTTCAGGAAAAAGTACTTTACTAAAAGTATTGTATGGTGAATACGACTTAGATTCGGGGCATATTTTTTGGAATGATACCGAAATTTTAGGCCCAAAATTTAATCTGGTTATTGGCTACGATTTTATGAAATATGTGGCTCAGGAATTCGATTTGATGCCATTTATAACTGTAGAGGAAAACATAGGGAAGTTCCTTTCCAATTTTTACCCTGAAGAAAAACAGCAACGAACGGCTGAACTACTGGAGGTTGTTGAACTTTCTCCTTTTGCCAAAACCAAGGTTAAAACTTTAAGTGGCGGACAAAAACAACGCGTGGCCCTGGCTAGGGCGTTGGCCAAACAACCAGAAATTATTTTGTTGGATGAACCATTTAGTCATATTGACAACTTTAAAAAACAATCGCTACGACGCAGTGTCTTTAAATATTTGAAAGCACACCATATTTCCTGTATAGTAGCGACTCATGACAAAGAAGATGTATTGGGTTATGCCGATAGGATGCTGGTACTTAACAATAAACGAATTGAGGTTAATAATACACCTGAGTATCTATATAACAACCCTAAGACGCCCTTAACTGCTTCTTTTTTTGGGGAGTTTAATACCATTAACAACCGCATTTTTTATGCAGACCAATTAAATGTGGTCGATATCTCCAATTTAAAAACCATTGTAAAGCATTGTTACTTTAAAGGCAATTATTACCTAATAGAAGCTGATTTGAACGGGGAAACCGTATTTTTTAAGAATAACACAATATTAGGCATTGATCAAATCGTATATTTATCTCCTACCTCCTAATATTTAGGAAGAAAAAACAGTCTTAGTAAATTAGTCTGCTTTCTATTTCAATCTTCAATCTACTGGGAGACTTTAACAATCACAATGATTGCTAATAGAATAACAAGTACCAGTAAAAATATTTTCCAGAATGAATAAGGGCGTTGGCCAGAAACAATGCCATTTTCACCGTTAACATAAAAACTATATTGCTTGCCTTTAAACTTATAAGTACTTATATAAACAGGCAGTAAAATATGCTTGAAGGTCTCTTCACTTAACCTCATATCGAGCGACGTAATACGTTGTTCATCACCTCCAATATCACGGCGCGCCCATTGTGTAGCAATTGCATACATTTCTTCATTCGACTCCAAATGTCCCTGTTTTAAAGAAATTGTATATTTCTCGGTTACAAATCCTGAAAGATAACTACTATCAAAAGGCTCCAGTTTTCTCAAATTCCAATGGGCTACTCCCCTGGGAATGTTTCCCGTTTTTTGGTTTGATGCCTTTATTAAAGTATCATCTACAAAGCCATTTACACTTCCGCTTGCAAACGACCACCTGGTACGACGTTCTTGTCGTGTTCGCGTAACGGTCTTACCATTTTGTGTTGTAGTATAAGGCACTGTTACATAGTAATAATCCCCTCGTTTACCTATATAGTCGGCATCTAAATAGGCATCAAAAGTCCAGTAGGGCAGGTACAACCCCCGAATAAGATCTGGACTTAGAACAGCTTTTTTAAGCTTATTAGGAGCAAACCATAATCCATCAACCCACTTCTTAAATACAAGATGAGCTTCTTTACGATCTACCTGAAAAGGTAAAATAGCCCCTGGCAAAATCCATTCTTCCTCTCTTGAATCTTCGACAATAAGTGGCATGCTACAAAAAATACAATGTAGCGACTTATAGTGATCTTCAATATGTTGATTGGCTCCACAGTTCTTACATTGCAACATCGAAATAACCTCACTATGTGATTGCCCTCCTACTTTATCAAGGTAAGGTTTTAATTCCAACTCCTCAAAACCATCTCTTTGTGGTTTTATAGTTTCTTCATTCCCACAATATTCACAAACGAGCTTTGTTGTTCCAGGAGCATACAGCAATTCTGCACCACAGCCAAGACATACCTTTTTTAGTTCAGACTTTTGGGTTTTGGTTACTTCCATGAACTAATTAAAAAAATTAATACTACCATAAAACTATTTAGGTAATGGTGGCGGTGTACTGCCTCCTAAAAAGGTTTTTAACTCTTCAACCTCCCGAATGGGTTTCCACTCACTCATGCCTTGCTTCCAAACTAATGTGTCTTTATTAACAGTCCGACCTGCAAACAACACTTTTAACTGCTCGAATGACACAGGGCCTGCCTGCGCCCCGTTGAAAGCATAGTAATATTGTATTGCCTGAGGCATTGGTGGAGGTACAGCTGCAGGTTGCTGAAAGGCCTGATTATGGCCACCTCTTTGGGGCTGCATAACACTTCCCATTTGTTGGGCCAAAACGAAGCCCATTCCCATGCCCATACCAGCCCCGGCTGTACCGCCATCGTTTATTGCTGCTGCTTCAATAGCTTTAGCTGTTTTAAACTTGGTTAGTTTATCCAGATCCAGTTTATCAATTCGGCTATACTCAAAAATTTCTTTCTTGAGGTCTTCTGGCATAGATACATTTTCAATAAAGAACTTATCCAATAAAATACCAACACTCATAAAATCAAGTTGCATTACATCCCTACATGTATAGGATAGTTCGTTAGTATTTGCCGCATACATTTCTATGGGCAATTTTGATTCTCCTACAGTATCTGTAAAACGCGTTGCTATTAAACTTTTAAGGTGTTCATTGATCTCAAAACTGGTGAAGTTATTGTCGGTGCCAACAATATCTATAATAAATTTCCCCGCATCACTGATTCTAAAGGCATAGGTGCCAAACGCACGAATCTCTACAAGCCCGAAACGATCATCGTTTAAAATAATGGGGTTTTTAGTACCCCATTTTTCATCTGTAAAAAGGCGTGTATTAACAAAATATACTTCCGCTTTGAAAGGACTTTCAAAACCGTATTTCCAGCCTTTTAAAGTGCTTAGTATAGGAAGGTTTTGGGTATTTAGAGTATAAGTACCGGGGGTAAACACATCAGCTAGCTGTCCTTCGTTTATAAATACTGCTGTTTGTCCCTCACGAACAATTAGTTTAGCATTATTCTTTATTTCGTTTTGGTAGCGCTCAAAACGATAGCAAATGGTATCATCAGAATAATCCAACCATTCAATGATATCTATAAATTCGTTACTTAATTTTTCTTTAATCTTATCGAAGATTCCCATGGTTTTAGATTTTATTAAAGTGAAGTTTAAAGATATAAAAAAATGAAGTGCGTAATCTTTTATATACGTTAATACTGTTATATTTGATTTTGTGTTATCCCAACACTATAAATCTACATAACCTCAGTAATGGTAAAGACCTGTTCTCTAAAAGCAATCGCATCCCCAGCACTTTTCCCTAATAATATTTGTCCGATAGGTGTGTTTGGTGAAATCGCATAAAAAGAGGTATTACCTGTTTTCAGTTCCCCTGCACTAATTGCTATAAAATAGTTGGCTTGCGTAGTAAATACCACACTCCCCAAGCCAATTATTTTAGAAGACTTCTTCATATCTATTTTAGCCAAAACCTGATTTACTTTTTGAATCTCAGCTAGTTGTTGCCCTGCCTTTTCGCGCTCCAGTTGCACCATAGCACGCCCAGTTTCATGTTTATCCCCCGCCGTACTTTTAGTTTCCGCACTCAATGACTCCTGCAATTCCTGAATGGTCTTTCGGACGGCATCAAGTCTTGTATTCACGAAGTATATGCACTTCGTATAAAGCTCATTTTTTAGCATGTCGTTACTCATCTCTTTTATCATAGTCCAATACACCAAAATATCCCATTTGTGCCATAATCCAATCTTTTCTGCCTTGAATATAATCTGAAGCTGGATTTGCCTTATAACTTCTAGGGTTTGGTAAAATTGCGGCTATGGCTGCTGCTTCCAATTTTGTTAACCGAGATGCTGGTTTCTTGAACCAATATAACGATGCTGCTTCAGCACCGTAGATACCCGACCCCATTTCAACACTATTGAGATACACCTCCATGATACGCTCCTTTGTCCAAATAGATTCTATTAAAAACGTGAAATATACTTCTAATCCTTTACGCAACCAACTACGTTGTGGCCATAAAAACACATTTTTAGCCGTTTGTTGACTAATGGTGCTACCTCCTTTTATGCGCCTCCCTTTTTTATTGTTTTCGATCGCCTTTTCTATAGCCTTGATATCAAAACCTTGATGATCCAGAAACTTTTGGTCTTCACTACAAATAACAGCTAATTGCAAATTTTTGGAAATTTCAGATATAGGTTTCCATTTATGTTTCCAAATTATTTCCTTGTTATTTTGATATTGCTCTACAGAACGAATTAGCATTAAAGGTGTTGCGGGAACAGGAAGCCATTTAAAAATAAAAACAAATGCAACAGACAGTCCAATAAACCACAAAGTAATTTTAAGAACAAATCTAAAAAGCCTGCGTATCATGATGCTATATTAATTTGGCTAATTCCTTTCCTACTATACTTCCTATTGCTACACCCATACCTCCCAAGCGGACCCCACAAAACACATGATCGCTAACTTGTTTTACGATGGCCTTTTTTTGATCGCCTACACCCATAATACCACTCCAGCTATAGTCAATTTCAAAGGGTATATTAGGAAGGATGGTAGTTCTTAAAAGTTCACGCAATTTATTTTGGATTAATTCTGTTTGCTTCATCTCGGTAGTTTCCTCTCCTTTAAAATCAAGATTTCGTCCACCCCCCAACAATATTCTATTATCAATGTTTCTAAAATAGTAATACCCCCTATCTAAATGAAACGTGCCTTTTATATGCAAATTACTTATTGGCTTTGTTATTACTACTTGAGCTCTTGCCGGTTTTACGTCTTCTTTAAGCAATTGAGAAGCAAACCCATTGGTAGCAACAAATAGTTTTGCACATAAAAATTCAAATCGTGCTGTTTTTAATCTTACTCTACTACCAGTATCTTCAAAAGATTCCACTGTAACATTATTAAGGATCCTTATGTTTTTTGATTGTACTTTATGCAATAAGGCTGCCATCATTTTCCCAGTATCTACCTGCCCTTCAAATGAATTAAAAATACAATCGGTTTTAATATTTTTAAAGTTAAAACTATCAGGCCTTACATGGAATACTGTCTCTTTAAAAACAGGTTTCAACAAATCATTAATATACATTCTTTGCGACAAACAACTGTCTAGTAATTCGTCGTCCTTATTACTAAACAGCTCAAATCCCCCATAATTTTTATAGCCAATGGCCTTATCCCCTAAGGTCTGTCGTAATAACTGCAAGCCATCAACCCGCTTTTTAACAAGCTGTAAAACATCTTCTTCCGAATCTGTTTTTAGATCGTACAGCAGTTCGCTAAGACTCCCAAAACAGGCAAAGCCAGCATTTTTGGTGCTGGCTCCCTGTGGTAATATACCGCGTTCTAAAATAAGGATATTGGCTTCTGGAAAACGTTCTCTTAAATGCAAAGCACAATTTAGCCCAACAATACCACTACCTATTACAGTAAAGTCTATGTTGGTTAACCAGCTTTTTATTTCCCAATACGACAGATTCAAAATTATGCGATCGTTAAAAGCCTTAAGCTAGCTCTTTTTTAGAAAGCAAAATGTCCTTTTATTGTCTTTCTTCTTCCAAAGCCTTTTTTAAAGCTTCTAGTTTTTCAGGATTGGACTGGGCTAGATTATGTTGTTGAGCCCTATCCTCCTTTAAATTATATAACTGATAAATAGTATCTTTTCCTGTTTCAATATTTACCGACTTAATAATTTTGGCTCCTTTATGAGGAGGTATTAAAGCCCAATCTCCTTCTCTATAAGCCGTTATGCCGCCTTGCCCTAGTAAAAGCCCTTTTCTCCCTACACTAGATTTTCCTAAAAAAGCATCTATTACATTTTCACTATCTGGCGTTTTATTTTCTTGACCCGTTAAGGCTGCAAATGAAGCAGTAAAATCCATTTGTGATACTAAGGCCTCTGAAACCCCTGGTTTAATAGTCCCTTTCCAACGAATCATGAAAGGTACATGTGTTCCTGCGTCAAAAAGGCTGTATTTACCCCCCCTAAGGCCTCCACGAGGCGTATGCTTTCCTATTTTTGTAACCGCATCGTCATGATAGCCATCATCTAAAACCGGTCCGTTATCACTTGAGAATACCACAATGGTATTTTCTGAAAGACCTAGCTTATCCAATTCATCCAAAAATTGCCCTACAGCCCAATCGGCTTCCAAAATAACATCTCCGCGAGGGCCAAGACCCGATTTACCTGCAAAACGCGGGTTCGGAACACGCGGCACATGGGGTTGATGCAAAGCGTAGAATAAGAAAAACGGACGTTCTTTATTATCGTTTACAAATTTGATAGACTCTCTAAGAAAATCGTCACTCATATCTTCATCTATAAACAAAGCCGATTTACCACCTTTCATATATCCAATTCTGGATATGCCATTGTGGATGCTCATATCATGACCATGACTAGGATGCATCTTTAATAATTCTGGGTTCTCCTTACCTGTGGGCTCTCCCTCAAAATTTTCTTTATAGCTTACCTGAATTGGATCTTCTGGTGTTAACCCAACCACTTTATGGTTTTCCACATAAACCGATGGCACTCTATCGTTTGTTGACGCCATGATATAGGCATGATCAAAACCAATTTCTAAAGGCCCTGGCGCTATTTTTCCATTCCAGTCCATATTGGCATCACCTAAACCTAAATGCCATTTCCCAACAACACCAGTTTTGTATCCAGCTCCTTTTAACATAGAAGGTAGGGTTTGCTTTCCAATCTCAAAAAGCAAAGGTGCATTGCCAGGTAAAATCTGTGCTCTTTTTGACCTAAAAGGATATGTTCCAGACAATAATGAATATCTACTGGGAGTACAGGTAGGTGAAGTGGCATAACCATTTGTAAACCGAATGCCTTCATTGGCTATACGATCTAAATTTGGTGTTAACAACTCGGTCGAACCATAACTGCTTACATCTCCAAAGCCTAAATCATCGGCATATATTACAACAATATTGGGCTTTGGGTTTTCGCGTTTCTCTTCTACTTGTTTTTTAGTTTCTGTTTTACAGCTTGCAAGAACAACAAGCAAGCTTAGGCTTAAAATTTTGTGAAAAGTCCTCAAAAGATTTTGAATTTTAGATTGTTAGTGTTTTTAACATTGGCTAAAATAACCAAATTAATTCAAAAAAAAAGCCTCCAAACTATTTTCGGAGGCTTTATTGATTGTTATTCTTCACTTTGTTTTTCTATAACAAAGTCTTCCATAAACTTTGTAGTATAGTTTCCAGATAAATAATCTGGGTCGTCCATTAACTGTCTATGGAAAGGAATTGTTGTTTTAATACCTTCTATTACGAACTCATCTAAGGCTCGTTTCATTTTATTTATCGCTTCTTCCCTAGTTTGCGCCGTAGTAATCAACTTGGCAATCATAGAGTCGTAATTTGGAGGAATGGTATATCCAGCATATACATGAGTGTCTAAGCGAACACCATGACCTCCAGGTGCGTGCAACGTCGTTATTTTCCCTGGTGAAGGTCTAAACCCATTAAATGGGTCTTCTGCATTGATTCGACATTCAATAGAATGTAATTTTGGCATGTAATTTTTACCAGAAATTGGCACTCCTGCGGCTACTAGAATTTGCTCACGAATTAAATCAAAATCGATAACCTGTTCAGTGATGGGATGTTCTACCTGAATACGCGTGTTCATTTCCATAAAGTAGAAATTCCTATGCTTATCAACTAAAAACTCAATGGTTCCAGCGCCTTCATACTTAATATATTCTGCTGCCCTCACAGCCGCTTTTCCCATTTTGTCCCTAAGCTCATCAGTCATAAACGGTGAAGGCACCTCCTCTGTTAACTTTTGATGACGGCGTTGTATGGAACAATCTCTTTCTGACAGATGACAAGCTTTACCCGTAGAATCACCTACAACCTGAATTTCGATATGTCTTGGCTCTTCAATAAGCTTTTCCATATACATATCGTCATTTCCAAAGGCTGCTTTAGATTCTTGTCTGGCAGAATCCCAGGCCGCTTTAAGATCTTCCGGCTTAAAAACACCGCGCATTCCTTTTCCTCCTCCGCCAGCAGAAGCTTTAAGCATAACAGGGTAACCTGTTTCTTCCGCTATCTTTTCACATTCTTCAAAGGTTGAAATAACGCCATCACTACCAGGAACACATGGCACACCCGCAGCTTTCATGGTAGCCTTAGCATTGGCTTTATCTCCCATTCTGTCAATCATTTCAGGGGAAGCTCCAATAAACTTTATACCATGTTCATCACAAATTTTAGAAAACTTTGCGTTTTCTGACAAAAAACCATAACCTGGATGAATGGCATCTGCATTGGTTATTTCTGCAGCTGCAATGATATTAGACATCTTTAAATACGATTCACTACTCGATGCTGGCCCTATACAAACGGCTTCGTCTGCAAACTTAACGTGTAAACTTTCGGCATCGGCGGTAGAATAGACGGCTACTGTTTTAATGCCCATTTCCTTACAGGTTCTAATAACACGCAATGCTATTTCCCCTCGGTTGGCAATTAGTATCTTTTTAAACATAACTTAGAATAAATTATGAATTCAGAATTCTGAATTCTGAATTTTTAAGATGGATCTACTAAAAATAGTGGCTGATCGAATTCTACTGGAGAAGAATCGTCCACTAATATTTTAACTATCTTTCCTGAAACTTCTGACTCAATCTCATTAAAAAGTTTCATTGCTTCAATAATACAAAGTACGTCTCCTTCGGCTATAGTTTGTCCAACCTCAACAAACAATGGTTTATCTGGTGCTGGCTTTCTATAAAAAGTCCCTATTATCGGAGACTTTATCGTTATGTATTTTGAATTATCATCAGCAGATGGTGCTGGTGCTGCTGGTGCCTCTGTAGATGCTGTTTGCTCTGCTACTGGAGTAGAAGCCACGGCTTGAGGTATTTGAGGTTGTTGTTGCACCGGCGCATAATGTATTGCTGTTGCGCTATCAGACTCAGATCCCGTTTTAATGGTAATCTTAATATCATCCATCTCCAATTTAACCTCACTTGCTCCAGATTTGGCTACAAATTTGATTAAGTTTTGAATTTCTTTTAATTCCATAATTAAGCTTATTTGTTACTGGTTAGTTAATTATATGCCCATTTTAAATAAATGGATCCCCAATTAAATCCGCCACCAAACGCGGCAAATATTATATTATCCCCTTTTTTTAGTTGTGATTCGTAATCGTTTAAAAGCAATGGTAACGTAGCAGATGTTGTATTGCCATACTTATCTATATTTATCATTACTTTCTCTTCTTCTAGCTCTATACGTTGTGCAGTAGCATCAATAATACGTTTATTAGCCTGATGAGCTGCTAACCAATCAACGTCGTTTTTGGTTAAATTATTACGTTCTAATATTTTTACGGTTGCATCGGCCATATTAAAAACAGCATTTTTAAACACGGTTCTACCTTCTTGAAAAGCATATTGCTTTCCTTCTTCCAGTGCTTCGGGAGTTACAGGGTAAGACGAACCGCCATAGGTAGCTTGCAAGAACTCTCTCCCAGTACCATCACTCCTTAAATATTCGTCTTGCAAACCTAACCCTTCTTCATTAGGTTCGAACAATACAGCTCCCGCTCCATCTCCAAAAATAATACAAGTAGCCCTGTCTTTATAATTAATTATAGATGACATCTTATCGGCACCTATTAAAAGTACATTCTTGTAACTTCCAGACTCGATATACTTAGCTGCTACCGACATACCATATAAAAAGCTAGAGCATGCTGCATCCATATCGAAAGAAAAGGCGTTAACAGCACCTATTTCGGATGCAGTATAAGCAGCCGTAGAAGCGGCTTTCATATCTGGTGTGGCTGTAGCCACAATAACAAGTTCTATATCTTTTGGATCTATACCTTTTTTGTCAATAAGATCTTGAGCTGCTTTAATTGCTAAATAAGAAGTTCCTTTTCCAACGTCTTTAAGAATGCGACGTTCTTTAATACCTGTACGCGTAGTAATCCACTCATCGTTTGTATCAACCATTGTCTCAAGAATTTGATTGGTTAATACATATTCCGGCACATAAGCACCTACAGCTGTAATTGCTGCTGATATTTTACTCATAACGTTATAGTTAATCGATCATAAGATCATTAAAAAACTGAACAAAACGTCCAAAATTTCTTAAAATTCGCCAAGTTTTAGCGTAATAAGATGCAAATTACGTGATTTTGGCTTTTAGAAAAAACTTATCATAAAAAAAACGCTCACATGTGAGCGTTTTATTATATGCGTGCATAATATTTATGCTACGTTTTCTACTTCTTCAGAGTTATCAATTAACACTTGACCTCTGTAATACAGTTTTCCTTCATGCCAGTGAGCTCTGTGATATAAGTGAGCTTCACCTGTAGTAGGACATGTAGCAATCTGTGGCGCAGTTGCTTTATAATGTGTTCTTCGTTTATCTCTTCTTGTTCTAGAGATTTTTCTCTTAGGATGTGCCATTTTTTATGTTTATTTACCCGTTAATAGTTTTTTTAATGTATTCCAACGAGGATCTATATCCTCTATAGTTTCTTTTTTATCTTCAGTCTTAGGGCTTAGTTCTTCTAATCTTTTAAGTATATCTGAATTTAATGTTCCATCTTCAACACCTGGATGCACCCGTTTAATTGGCACAGAAAGCACGATTAACTCATAAACATATTGTTGAATGTTTAGCTCGTATGCTCCATGGGGAAGGATAAGAATATCTATGTTTTCATCGTCATATGCTTCTCCAAACTTGACTACCAAATTA
Source organism: Snuella lapsa (assembly GCF_039539345.1). Classification (NCBI taxonomy): domain Bacteria; kingdom Pseudomonadati; phylum Bacteroidota; class Flavobacteriia; order Flavobacteriales; family Flavobacteriaceae; genus Snuella; species Snuella lapsa. The sequence continues at coordinate 15,152 of NZ_BAABCY010000074.1, forward strand.
AATTCGTTCTCAATAAATTGATCAAACGGCTCATTGGTGAGGTCACAATTAACATTAACAATACCTGATATTTTAAATTGTAATTCCAGCAAAGTTTCCTTCTTAACCAGATTAACGCAAACATCTACATTTACATTGTTAAAATCGTCATACTCAAAATACTCAAAGAACTCTGGTCCAATTTTATACTCAAATTGATGTGCTCCTACCTTTAATCCTATAAAAGGAATAACAAACTCTTTCAATGGCTTCATTATCACATCTATTTTGAGCCTGCAAATATATAAATTTTTATTTAAGCAACATGACTTATAAACATTTTTTTGTTTATATCTTTCGTTGCGTCTTTTTTAAGGGATTAGCCATAAGCTTCTCATTATCAACCCTATTTTTAAATATTTGGATTGCTGCAAAAACTGCTTCCTTAAACGAACTTTCATCTGCAACACCTTTACCCGCTATTTCATAGGCAGTGCCATGATCTGGCGATGTTCGCACCCTATTTAAACCTGCAGTAAAATTAACACCTTGCCCAAACGACAACGTTTTAAATGGAATAAGGCCTTGATCATGATACGAAGCAATTACAGCATCAAAATTTTTATAATTGTTAGATCCAAAAAAGCTGTCGGCCGCATACGGCCCAAAGACCAATTTGCCAGATTCTTTAATATTTTTCAGAGTAGGCCGCATAACAACATCATCTTCATTTCCAATAACACCGTTATCTCCTGTATGTGGATTAATCCCCAAAACGGCTATTTTTGGCTTCCTTATGTTAAAATCCCTTTGAAGCGATTTATAAACTATATCAATCTTTATCTCAATCAATTCTGAAGAAATATGTTCAACGACATCCTTAACTGGCACATGATCTGTAAGCAAGCCTACTCTTAACGAATCGGCCACCATAAACATTAAACTTTCCCCTTCCAATTGTTCAGCCAAATAATCGGTATGTCCAGGAAATTTAAAGGCATCTGACTGTATATTATGCTTATTGATAGGCGCTGTTACCAATACATCTATTTGCTCGTCTTTTAAAGCTTTTGTGGCTCGTTGTAACGACTTAACTGCATAGGCTCCGATTTTTACATCATTCTTCCCAAAATTTATATTTACAACATCATTCCAACAATTAAGGACGTTTACCTTTCCATAAACCAATTGATTAAGATCGTTGATACCATTAAATACAATCTGGGACTTGAACTGCTTTTTAAAAAAGCCCATGGTTTTTACAGACGCAAAAATAACTGGCGTACAAAACTCTAAAATGCGCGCATCTTCAAATGTTTTTAGAACAATTTCCCCTCCAATACCATTTAAATCCCCAATTGATATCCCAACTATTATATTTTCTGCTCTCTTCATTAAAATGATAACTAATGTTTGTAATTTTGAAGACACAAATTTAACTAAATAAACAAACGAATACCATGTTTACTGGAATAATTGAAACCTTAGGCGTTGTAACAGACCTAAAGAAAGAACAAAACAACCTCCATATAACCATAAAAAGTGACATCACTCCAGAACTAAAAATAGATCAAAGTGTAGCACACAATGGCGTGTGCTTAACGGTTGTTAGCATTAGCAATGATGAATATACCGTTACAGCCATTCAAGAAACCTTAAACAAAACCAGCTTAGGGACATTAAATATAAATGACCTAGTAAATTTGGAGCGCGCGATGAAACTTGGTGACCGTCTCGACGGGCATATTGTTCAGGGTCATGTAGACCAAACAGCAATATGTGCAAATATTGAAGAAGCAAACGGAAGTTGGTTATTTACCTTTGAGTACAACCCAATATTAAACAACATTACAATAGAGAAAGGCTCTATAACCGTAAATGGCACAAGTTTAACTGTTGTTAACTCCCAAAACAATTCATTTAGCGTTGCCATTATACCTTACACTTACAACAACACTAACTTTAAAACCCTTAACAAAAACAGTGTCGTTAATCTAGAATTTGATGTTTTAGGAAAGTATGTTGCCAAACTTGTTGGCTTAAACACAACTGGAGGCAACTAAGCATTACTCTTTAGCAGCTTTTTGACCCCATACAACAAACCAATACCCAATCCAACCATAACCCCTGCATCTATTGGCAAGTTTGGAGGCGGTGGCGGTGGAGCAGGAGGTCCTCCTTGAGCATTACATACAAAACTTATTAATACAAATAAGATTGAGGCAAATATTCTTTTATTTTGTATTATCATCTGTCAACAATAAGCATAAATAGCTGTTTAACAAAAAAAATGGATCCACCTCTTCACAAACCAATGCCATGAAATGAACCGAACCATTATTAAACGCTATTAATCAACCTAATTTACAAAAGCTGAAACAATAGAAAAAAACAATCCCTCATTTTTTTCATTTTATTCGACAAAGATATAGATTTTAACACAAATTGCAATTTAATAAGGGGTCCCGTAAGAGAAGTCAACTTTACTTTTCTTGTTTTGTCGTCAAAAATCAATCTAATGTAGCACTAACCCCCAACATCTTTTCCTTTTTAATACGCACAGCCCTAAAATAGAATAACGTTAATATTGAAACCACAAACACAGCTATAGCAGCATTAATATTTATCTGCTCAAAAAAGCGAACCCAGGATCCCTTGTAATTTATAGCCTCCTTATACAACAACACAAAAACACTACCCAAATACCCCAAAGCATCTGCTGTATAAAACAAAAAACCAACATTTCCCTTAACCCGCAAAAAGGCTACTAGTCGTTCAAATATTAAACAGTGAAATAGTATGTATGGCAGATACACTCCTATTCCTGTTGTAATGACCCATATAACAGGTGACACTAAAGCACTCTTAAACAAGATGGATATCACCAATATAAGCACCCCACTACCTGCCGTTAGCCACATACCCCAATTAAATGCTCTATGACTATTCCTTAGCAGAATACCAAAAGCAGCTATTACCAACACAATTACAGCCACAGGCACTTCTGTTAATGTAATCAACCCCGGCATTTGCGCATATCCAAGTTCATTCCAAAACTCCACAATGAAATTATCCCTGAAATCACGTACAATTGTCAACAGTATATACACAACTACCAAACCCGAAAAACCAATACCATGTTGTTTTAAGAAGAGTTTACGCTCACTTTTTGTCATTGGCAGACGTTCAGAGCGCTCTTTAATATCGTCTTCTGAAGGCTTTTTGGAAACGCTCAACATCCAAACAGATAAAAGAAATAAAGGAAAAAACAACAGACCGGTTACAAACGGCATAATGTTCTCTGACACATTCAAATTTTGCATTAAAACCACCCCCACCGTCTTTACTAATCCTGTTGAAAAAATAAACGTAGCACTTAGTGCCGCTGCCAATAGTTCCGTATTTCTTCTCCCTTCTAAATATGAAAAAACTACCCCAAACACCATTCCCAAAGGCAATCCGTTAAAAAATAAAGTGAAGGCCTTTAATGTAGATGGAACATATGCAAAAACCAGCAGCATTAGCAATCCAAAACCTACCAAACCAACTAGCCATTTTGCCCTATTCTGGTGGGACATTTCAGAAATAATCTTAATCCCCAGAAACTTAGAACACATATATCCCAAAACCTGACTAACAACCAAAACCGTTTTTGCATCTAAATCAAATCCAAACCCCAAATCTAAATATTGGCCTGCCAAAAATGATTTTCGAATGGCGTACATACCCGTGTAGCACATAAAGGCAGCAACCATAATCCACAATGTCGAAAATCCCTCTGTTCTTTTTATAAAAAGTGTTGTTGTTTTCAAGTCAAATAATTTAATAAAATCCCAAAACTAAAAGCTCAAGGTTAAGACAAGTTTACCTTAATGTAAAGATTTATAAATCACATGTTAATTTTCTTAAAAAGAAAAATTAATGTTTTAAAAATAGCACAAAAACTTAAAAATCAACAATAATTATTAAATTTGTATTTCTTTTAAAGAAAAATTTTTATAAAACCCAATATATTGACTACTAAAAAAAACAACAGAACAGCATCTACTACAAACAGCACTGTTAACTCACAATTTCAAATTTTTGAAACTCCAGAAAAACCTTTTTCTTTTAAAGAAAAGACTTCTCCTATAGCATTGGCTCCTAAGGAAACATTAGTAGAAATTGAACTATCCACCATTTGCGGCTCGGACATACATACCATTGAAGGAAAAAGAAAAGAAGACACACCATGTATCCTGGGTCATGAAGCAGTAGGAAAGATCATTGCTACTTCTAACAGGAAAGGTTTTGCTATAGGCGACAGGGTCACCTGGACCATTGCTGATAGTTGTGGTGAATGTCCAGCTTGCACAGAATATGGTTTGCCCGAAAAATGCGAGCGTCTTTTTAAGTACGGCCATGCTTCAATAAATAATGGTAGTGGGCTAAACGGCTGCTATGCCTCCCATATACTTATCAGGCCTGGGACGCACATGGTAAAAATACCAGATAACTTAAGCAACCCTATTGTTGCCCCAGCCAATTGCGCCCTTGCAACAATGGTAAATGCTATCTCTAAAATGACCCTAAAACCCAAACGTGTTGTTATTCAAGGCGGCGGCCTTTTAGGGCTTTATGCTTGTGGTCTTTTAAAAGAACAGGGGGTTCCTGAAATTTACTGCTTAGAAATCAACGAAAATCGCTTTGAATTAATACAAAAGTTTGGGGCCATTCCGGTAAACGCCAAAGACCCCAAAGAAGCTTTAGACTACATTTTATCTCAAACCGGAAAAGGGGTGGATACCGTATTTGAGGTTGCAGGTATTAAAGAACTAATCCCCCAGGGTCTTGAATTACTGCGTCCCGGAGGTGAATACGTTTTAGTCGGGCTGGTTCATCCCGACTCCGAATTAGGCATTACGGCAGAACAGATAATAAGAAAATGTATAAGCATAAAAGGCATACACAACTACGCACCCAAACACCTGGATGAAGCCATTGCGTTTTTGGAACGCACCCAAGACACGCTTCCGTTTAACGAACTGGTAAGCCCTCCTTATACTCTAAATAATCTCGAGAAAGCTGTTCAAGAAGCTAAAAAACAGCATTGGATGCGAGTGTCTGTCAAACCATAGACAGACCATATTTATTCGCTTATTCAAAAATAGACTCAGGTACTTCTCCAACCCAAGCTTTTGGGTTTTCAGAAAAACCAAATAGCCTCAAAATAACGGCAGCTGTATTGGTATTGTTGTTAGGCTCTTCAAGCACGGCTCCTTTTTTTATCCCTGGCCCTGTAACAGCCCATGGCACATTCATTTCTACCGGACTCATACCACCATGCCCATTACCCCTACCACCATGATCGGTTATTAACAAAAAGTGCGCATCCCTATACAATCCTTCCGATTTAAAATCTTCGATCAGTCTTCCAATGGCCTTATCTGCATCTTCAATAGCCGTAATATATTCGGGCGACATCCACTTATGTTTATGCCCTGCATGATCTGTATGTACAGAATACAAAAAAATCAAAGTAGGATTTTGTCGATTTTGTTTAGCGAAATTTAAAGCTTTGTTGTAATTTTCAAGGTATTTATCATCTTCCTGAAAGCTAACCTCATCTAAATATTTCTGATTGATGGGTTTTATTAGATTACCCCAATTGTAATAATAAGCTGTTTTCATATTAGCCATATTATCCTTCAAAATTTTAAAAACAGACGGATAATACCCATCGCTATCTATTTCTATCGCAGGCAACGCATGCTTATCTAAAGTCCATCCATTTCCATCCACTCCGTGCTGTTCCGGCCCACTACCTGTTAAATGACTTGTCCAGTTAGGTAAAGTAACGGAGGGCATTACGGTTCTTGTTGTAAAAGAAATAACACCATCAGCCATTAATTTGTCTAAGTTAGGATGCTTTGCGGTTTTATATCCATCGACGCTTAAACCATCCAAGCCAATGATCACTACACGCTTAGCCTGTTTTGCAGCTGGTTCATTTCTCGAGGCGTTTTCAGATGATTTACACCCCACAAAAATTGAAGCTGAAAAAGCCATAACTGCCACAATACACACACTAAACACACTTGAATATATTCTTGTTTTCATCTTTCTAAATTTTAATTAATTGAATATCCGTTTTTCGTCATAATCCTGTGATATTAGCAATAACCAACCTATCGAAGAGTTTGTCCTCG
>NZ_BAABCY010000075.1:0-9656 GCF_039539345.1 Snuella lapsa
TGTAGTTGATTACCTCACCTACAGCACTATAAGTGTCCTGGGTCGGTGAGTCCTTAACTACTGCTATACTTGGATTTGGCAACAAATCAACAAAATTGTTACCTGAATCATATTCTCCAGCCACTAAAGAAACTGGAATTATATTGTCATTGGTGTTACCATTGTTTGTTTCACCATCATCTGCTCCGTCAACAATAGTATCGTCGTCACTAACAGAAATATACCCTACTGGGTCAGTCTCTTCAACTAAATATTCACCTGGGAGTAAATCTCCAAAATAATAACTTCCTGCCGGTTCATTAAAACCATCTCCATCAAGATCTGTAGTACCATCACTAGTTGTTGTTAAAACTACAACATCATCTCCATTTCCAAAAATACCATCAGGTCCGGCGTAAGTCAACTGAATCGTTTCACCAACAAGTGCCGTATCGCCAATTCCATCGCCATCAGAATCCGCAAGAACCTGCCCCGAAATACTACCAAGACATCCTGTTTGTATACATCCTGTTGTTGCCACCGATCCCACAGTTTCTCCTAAGGTATCTAACTGGCCATCAAACCCTACATCTCCTGTCCATAAAAATTGTATGGCCTCATCATCTGCCGCAACGGCCGAACCTCCTCCTCCAACGACATACTGTGTTGCAATACCTTTATCTCCATAGAAATAACCATCATCATTGGCAATCCCCGTACCAGCAGTTGTATGCTCGTTATCAAATATTAACGGGCTACATAGTTCTCCTGGTATAGGGTCAAGCAAAATGGTAAAGCACAAATCGAACACATGCGTTGGTACCCCATTTTGAATATCCAAATAATTTGATACGTTTGGCGTTATTGAAATACGTGGAAACCCTCCTGTATCTGTAGTAAAACCAAACTCATCTCCCACAGCTGGAAATGATTGATCTACCAAATCAACTGTGTATGTATTTTCAACACTTGAAATGGTCAAATTATTCATCAAAGCAGAATCATAAAAAAAGCGCAATGTAGTATAGGACAATTGGGTATTGCTAATATCGGACTGTACCATTATTGGGTAGCATACTTGCCCGGTAGCACAGTCTACGATTACGTCTCCTACACTCCAAGTAGTTGTAGCATTTTGCGCTTTCAAAATACCTCCGTTTCCTAAAACCGCTACAAAAAACAGTAAAGGCGTGAGAATCACTTTTACATTATTTGCAATAATTTTAAATAAATTTTTCATAATGTTATGGTTAGAAGTTTTTAATCTCTTTTTACCGATGTTACACTTGTATTTTCATTTTTCTCCCAAAGGTTAAAATCATTAGAGTTTATATCTCCATTCATATCATAATCTGGGATATGGTATATCGGGAACATGTTTTTGTTTAACGACCACATATTAAAATCATTTGAATTTATGTCGGTATCTTCACTACTTATGATTGCATCTCCTTGGTCACCATTTCCTGCAAACATTGCATAAACTCCTGTGGTTATTTGTTTTTGACCTACATAACCTATTCCAACAGGATCATTAATATAGGATTGTTGGTTTCTGAAATCGTAGGTTAATACACCATTTACAATTGGAACAGCCTGATGAGACATTACTATTAAATGGTTTCTATGCTCAATAACTACATAATAACTTTGGGTCTGGTCTAGTGTACAACACTCTTCTCCTACAAATTCCAAGTGCCCATCGTTATGCAGCAATGCAGCTTTTTTACAAAGAAATTCTGTACCATCTTCGGGGTTAGATCTAAATGAAACCAATACCCAATCTGTAACTGTTGAAGGGTATCCTGCGTCTCCACTAACCAAAACACCTCCTGAATCATACAACGGACCTTCCCCACCATCATAGCTCCAAGGATTTATATTATATGATTGATTTGTAGCTCCTAAAGCTGGTATATAATGCGTTCCAGTAAAGATACTACCTCCTGTTTGGCCTGGTAACAACCTAAGATCATTTAAAGAGGTTCTCATGGTAGTATTGTTGTAGACGTTTTGCCCTTGATCATCAACTAAACTACCTTCAAGATATACCCATAAGTCATACCCTACTTGTTCCATTACTGTTACCGTGGCTGTCGCGTCCGGACAATCCGGCGCGCCGCTTACCGTATAAGTATAGGTGCCTGCGCCTGCAAGAACCGGGCTCCACGTGCCGCCTGCATCAGGCGTACCGCCAAGAGAGGCAAAGAGTTCTGCTTCCGTTACCGTCTCACCCTCACAGATCTGTAATGTACCATTCGTACCGGCATCTGGGGCCGCTTGTTCGCTCACCGTCACCGTGGCTGTGGCATCAGGACAATCCGGTGCACCGCTTACCGTATAAGTGTAGGTGCCTGCGCCTGCAAGAACCGGGCTCCATGTTCCGCCTGCATCAGGCGTACCGCCTAGGGAGGCAAAGAGTTCGGCTTCCGTTACCGTCTCGCCCTCACATATCTGTAAGGTACCATTTGTACCTGCATCCTGATCACAGGTTACTACTGGACATGGAGTCAATGCCAGCGGACCTTCTACAGAAGCATGACCAAACCACCATGTATTGATTACATTATTTTCTCCATAACCAATGGTGTAAGAAGTCGTATTTCTATTCCAAATATGAGCAGGTTGAGTTTGACCCGATAATTCTACAAAAGGTGGATTTAATCCCATCCCTGGGGGATTTGTAGCTGGATTATTATCCATATCTATATTGGCATCATCGTCTCCAGAAGCATCGATATTTGTATCATCCCAATAATGATTACCCTGAAAATTGCCACTTATAGGATGCTCCAATGCTACGACAAAACCTGGATTATTATATTCTAAATCACTCTTCATAAAATGTACCTCCCCTTGATAGTAAGTAACTAAAATAGGAACAGAGCTATTCACATCTACTGCATTTCCGAGTCCATCTAGACCATCCCAAGGTATACAATGAGTTAATGGACCTCCATCAACAAATCTATATGTAAGAATTCTATCTGTAGTGCCATCCGTATATGCTTCATCTCCAAGATTAAAATCAAATAGAACCTGAATAAGGCCAGGCTCGCTAACTGTAACATCAACACAAAAATTTGACATAGCATCACAACTTATTGATTGATTCACAATACTTGGTGAGCCAATAATATCTCCTAAAACAGGCGCATCATAGCAGTTAGGATCAGGATCATTTACAAATATTTTAAAATCTGGGTTAGTTAAAATACTTCCATTTAAAGACCTTCTATCAAGTACTGGATCACCTGAAGTGCCAGGACCCGATCCATTAAATGCCAATTTAAAACCTAAACCTCTAAATCCAGAACCTGCAAAATCTATAGATTCAACAAAATTATCATCAGTTAAGACATATACTTTTCCTTCAAATGCTTTTGCAAAAAAATCTCCTGTACAACCAAAAGATGAATTACATGGCGTTCTCAATGCCCAATTCTGTGAATAAAGTCTACCAGGAATGACATTTCCAGCAACATTTGCAATGCTTATATCAAAATTTTTCAAAAATCCTCCTCCTAAAGTTGTTGACGTAAAAGTATTTGCATCAAACTCTATGCAATAAGTGCCAGCAGCTGTTGGATTAAAGACATATTGACTATTAGTTATATTATATCCTCCTGTCATCGTTCCGATATTTGGCCCATTTACCAGTTGATTATAATTGGTGCCATTTGCATTTCCAGAAGTTACTGCACCAGTATGAACCACCATACCAGATGAATTAACAATTCTAAAACTATATCCCGGACTTGTTCCTGTATTACCATCAGCATTCACCTCAAGCCCTAGTCCCAAATAGACTATTTCACTAGCATCCTTTACCTCAAAGCACAAACCTTGGGTTGTCCCATTAGTGCCATAATATGCAAAATCACTTGCAACGCCGGAAAATGAAGCTATGCTTAGTAGAACCAAGTCATTAACAGTAGGTGAAAGTTGAGGAGTTCCTTCTCCAAAGGCAGAAAAACTAAAGAGGAGCGTAAAACTGATACATGATAGGAATCTACTTATTTGCCGAAAGTTGGTAAAAAGTGTAATCATAATGATAATTTTAAATTTAATGGTCCTATAAAATTATATAGTAAAGAGTGTCCCTCACAGCAAAGTGCAAGTGGAAGCTTGTATAGAATCTGTATGTCCGAATAACTATATGTCATCCGTGGATTTAGCTTTTGTTTTCATTAATTCTTTTTAATGGAATAAATAACTCATCAAATAATACAAAAAATGATCTAATTTTTATGTTTTCCAAAACAAATGCGTCCGGAATCATCACCACCGGGGGTTTACCATTACCCGCAGACCCTGTCCAGCCCCCAGCGCCAGCCTCGAAATCCTCGGTCTGGATCGTTGGGTTCATGTAGGCGGTGCCCGGACCATACGTCACACCCTCCGGCAACAGATCGTTGACCACCAGATTGGTGGCGGTGGCGTCACCGTTGTTGGTCACATCTACCGTGTACTGGATCCTCTCGCCCACAACCGCGAAATCCACCGACGACGTCTTGGTGGCAGACAGCGACGCGGTCTGTAGGTTGTGTTTCCACCCGGGCACGGCGATTGAACGCACAGGGTTTGCCTCGGCAGTTATTTCCAGTTCCCAGTCGCCATCAATGCCAGTGATATCATCGGAAGCGGCTACAGAAACACCAAGAGCCGCCTCTAAATAAGCAACCGCTTGTTTTCCTTTTTCGCCTTTGGCGAAGTTGCAGCCGTAGATATTGATGTGATTGATTGCCGATTTTAGACCTTGAATTCTTGATTTAAGAAATCGTTCTATTTCGAATGAATTAAGCCAATCGCCGTTGATAAACAACTCACCCGGTTTTCCGTGGGAAAACACATGGTATGTAGAAACGTCTCCATTAGAACACTTAATCTCGTTTTGCAAAAATTCCTTATCATACAAACTCGAGTCTACATAAAATATTGTTTGTTCAGTTAAATTATTGTAAGAGCTATCCTTTAATTGTTCTGTATTGGTGATAGCATATATTTTTAGCGTGCAAGCCAATAACCATATAACAAATGTTAAACCATGAAATGGGTTTAATGTTATGGAAGATTTAAAGTAATTTTTTGCCATTTTTAATAATCCTAGTTTTTCAATTAAATAAAATTTAGACTAGTGTATAATCGCTTTATCAAATAATTTTATAATAGTTATTATTCTATTACTAATAATAACGAACCCATCTTGACTTTTTCTATTTCCTAAAAGATGACTTCAACTACAAAATACACTAATTAGTTTCTTTAGTTAGTTCATTTTATTTTATGCATGCATAATATATATACACTATCATAATGCACCTAGTAATTTATTGTGTCTTAAAAAATTTATAAAACGAATGAATAATGAAGTTGAAAAGTTATAATTAATCCCTTAAATTTAAATATCAACTAAAAATTCGTCAAATGCTATTAATTTCTAATAGTAATATACACCAAATTATAATATTTATATGTATTCAATTCATTTTTTTCGATTTCATGTTCATTTTTTTCGTTTATAAGATTTGCTTACAACAAATGTTACAAAACCTTGTTTATTAAATTTTTACAATAATAAATTCACTTCTTCTGTTAAGCTGATGCTCTACTTCACTACAGGTTGAATAATTATCTGGTTCGCACCCGCAATTGTTTACCAACTCATATTCACCATAGCCTTTAGCTGTTAAACGCTCTGGCTCAATTCCTTTTTCTATTAGATATTGTCTTGTGGATTTTGCTCTGTTATCGGACAATGTTTCATTATATTTATAACTTCCTCGACAATCTGTATGACTTCTAATATCGACTATCATAGTTGGGTATTCTGTCATAACCTCAAGAACTTTTTGCAATTCTACTGTTGCATCGTACCTAATATTATACTTATCAAAATCGAAATAAATAATAGGTATGTCCAAAACTTTTGCTAAATCGTCACCAACTTTAAGTTCATATTCATCTTTTTCCAGCAATAATTCTAGTTTAAGTTCTTGGCTTTTATTTGGGGTAGTAAAACGTTTTTCGTCTGGGGTGTAGGTTTCTTTCTCCGCTCTTACAAGGTATTCCGTTTCGCAATCTACACTAAAATTGAAATAAGCATCATCCCCAACTACTACTTCTTTAATTTTTTGACCCTGTTTGTCAAATAAAGTCACCATTGAATTTGGCAACAGTTCTAAATTGATTTTATCCTTTACCAAACCTTCAACTGTTTGTTTACATTCCGGAATGGTAAAGGTGTAAATATCATCGTCTCCTTTTCCGTTAGGTCTATTGGATGATATGAAGACCTGTTTGGTAGAAAGATTTTCGAAAAACCCGAAGTCGTCTTGTGGACTGTTAATTGGTTTTGCTAAATTTCCTTTTATAAGTTCGTTATTTTCTTGATAAAGTTTTTCAAAATCCCTAATAATGTAAATATCTAAACCACCAAGACCTGGATAGCCATCTGAAGAAAAATATAGATCTCCTTGATCGTTCATAAAAGGAAATGTTTCTTTACCTTCTGTATTAATTTCAGTACCTAAATTTCTTGGTTCACCAAGACTTCCGTCTTCATTTACATCTACCACATAAAGGTCTGCTTGACCAATTGTTCCTGGCATGTCAGATGCAAAATATAATCTTGTTCCATCTGGGTTTAAAGTTGGATGCGCTACACTATATTCATCACTATTAAAATGTATAGATTTAATATTGCCCCATTCTCCGGCATCATTGATTGTTGCTCTAAATAATTTTAATCGGTTAATATTGTTGTCATCTTTTCTATATTTCCCTTGATAATAATTGTTTCTTGTGAAATACACTCGTTTACCATCCTTGGTAAATGTAGGTGTAGATTCGTGAAATTTTGTATTTAAATTTGAATCAAAATTTGATACATTGGTAAAAGTGGTGTCTCCTTCTTTTTCTGCTGAATATAAATCTAAAAATGGCTGTTCATTCCATTTGTATTTTCTACCATTACCTCTTGAGGATGCAAAAACAATTTGATTGTTTAATTGAAAAGTTCCAAAATCTGAAGTTTCAGAATTAATACTTAAGTTATGTAAAACAATATCATCATTGGTATTGTTCTCAATGATTTTTAAATAATCTACATTGTTTATAAAAGCTTTTCCTCTGGAATCTTCTGTGTTTAGTTCATGAAATTTTTGCATCCATGCATCGGCTTCTTCATATCTTTCAATATATTTTAAAGCCTGTGCATAACGATAATATAACTCGGGATCAACTTCTTCATTTAAAGCCATTAATTCCCCATACCATTTGACTGCTTCTTCCATTTTATTATTAAAATAAAAGGAATTGGCCAATTTTTCGAAAAGGTTTACAGATTTATATCCCTTTTCGGCAACTCTCAACAATACATCACTGGTCTTTACATAAGCAAAGTTTTCATAATCATTTTCCATAGCTCTAACTCTTCCCTTCTGTGCATAGACAAATGAAGTGACAAAAACCAAAACAACTATATATATTATTTTTTTCATATCTGACATTTTAAAAGAATCTTGGAGATAACATTCTACGCTTTGATAATTCAAATCTCAATAATATCTCATGTGTGCCTAAGTTGTAATTGCCCAATTTTGTTGTTGTTAAATCATAGGAATAACCTATAAGTAAGTTGTCTGTAATTTGAAAGCCAACCAATGCACTTACCGAATCGTCCCATCTCCAAGCCAAACCTGCTGTGATTTTATCAATAATCAACAAGTTTGCTGAAACATCTGCAATAAGTGGTGCACCAGAAACTGCTTTTACCAAGAAAGCGGGTTTGAGCTTTAAGTTGTCACTTAAATAAAATACATAACCTCCAATCAAAAAATAATGCAACCTTTCTGCAGCAACTGATTGAACATAATCGTCATAATGCTCGGTAGTCATAAAATTAGGAACGGAAAAACCTAAGTACCATTTTCTGGAGTGTACATATATTCCTGCACCTATCATTGGTGCCCATAAATCTAAATTTTCTTCAAAAACTAAGTCAGGTTTTTGGAATTGTCCTTTGCTCCAATCAATACCTAAATGATGAACACCTGCCTTAATACCAAATGATAATTTAGTAAACCTATCATTAAATGGAATGGTATAGGACATATTTGCTTCTGCATACACTTCACTTGATGGTCCCAGTTTATCATTAATAATAGATAGACCCAAGCCTATTTTTTTATTTCTCAATGGACCATGAATTCCTAGAGTTTGAGTATCAGGAGCCCCTTCAATGCCAACCCATTGGGTGCGGTACAATGCTGTAACACTAAATACTTCCCTTTGGCCTGCATAAGCAGGATTCACACTCATGGTATTATACATATAGTGTGTATATTGAGGATCCTGTTGTGCATATTGATTTTGATACATGAACATTATCAAACCTAATATTATAATTTTATTAAAAACTTTCTGTGTCATTTTTAATTGTTATCTATTAATATATAACCAACCTACTTTTGAATTAGTTATACCATCCTTTTCATATGTAAAAATATAGTAGTAGGTTCCTACAGGTAATTTATCTGATTGATTTATAACAGCTCGTCCGTTTGAAGTTCCATCCCAATCATTGAGATAACCATTAGATTTATAAACTAAATTACCCCAACGGTTATAAACTTCTAAAGTATTATTTGGATAGTCTTCAATACATTGAATCACAAACGTATCATTTACTCCATCACCATTAGGACTAAACTCATTAAACACTGTTAAACAATCATCAGCTTCTAAGACTGTACCAATCGTTGCACTATCAGAGTTATTATTTGGATTCGAATCATTTTGATCAACCCCTATTAAAGTTGCTGTGTTCTCATAGTCAGTAACATTTAATACTTCAACTATTATAGACAATGTTTCCGCTTCACCTGAGAGTATCTCACTTATTGTCCATTGCCCTATTACATTATCAAAAGTTCCGCTTGTTGCTGTATAAGAAATATAATTATATCCTGAAGGCAATATTTCCTCAACAATAACATTTGTAGCGGAAAACGAACCATGGTTAGTAATGGTTATTGTAAACTCAACTTCATCTCCTATAGTAGCTTCATCTACATTTACATCTTTAGTTACTTCTAAATCCAGCTCACAACCATCAGGAATACCATTATTATTTGTATCAACCGCATCATCAAAGCCTGGACAAATATCTTGACAGTTTGGCACACCATCACCGTCATCGTCATCTACTAATGAATCTGTCACCGTCGGGTCGCTGTCGTCGCAGTCGATGTCCGCTGGCACGCCGTCGCAGTCCGCATCGTTCACGTTGGTGGTGGTGATGCCTTGGTTCTCCCACTGGCAGGTCGTATCGTTGAACACGTAGTTGTCCCAGCAGTTTACAGGCGTTGGCTCGGTTGGCTGAGTGCCCGTGTTATCCCACTGGCAGGTCGTATCGTTGAACACGTAGTTGTCCCAGCAGTTTACAGGCGTTGGCTCGGTTGGCTGAGTGCCCGTGTTATCCCACTGGCAGGTCGTATCGTTGAACACGTAGTTGTCCCAGCAGTTATCACTAGGTGGCACCGGCGGCTGAATACAAATATAGTACCCATCATTGCCCGCATCGGTATCTGCTCCCACAACTGTCGTCACGTGCGTCGGATCGTCTCCCTCGGTCTGCACATAGCCTGTAGGGTAATCCGGATCTGTCTCGTCCA